>ONON01000166.1 GCA_900319455.1 uncultured Eubacteriales bacterium | reverse complement strand
GCTGCAGTATTCACCGTTGTTTTCGTCAACATCAATGTTCTCGAGGTTGACGCACTTGCTGAAAACGCGCCACTCGATCATATTGACACCGGCGGGGATTTTTATGCCCTTCAGGCTTTCACAGCCATAAAACGCACTGCTCTCGATTATTGTGACGCTGTCGGGCAGGGTGACTTTTTCAAGCTTTGCGCACATACTGAATGCCGAGTTGCCGATCTGAATAACACCTTCGGGTATGACAACATCGGTAACCGTTTCGCATTTGTAAAACGCGCCGTCGTCAATGCCCGTAATGCCTCCGGGAATAACTATATGCTCCTCGTCGCCTCTGTAATCGGTGAGCACATCGTCTTCCGTTACGAAAAATTCCGGTCTGTTCATCTTTTTCCCCCTTTTCACATCGCGGTTTACCGTTATCTTACAGATAAATATCGGTCGCGAAATGAGATTGTAAATAAATTAAAAATTGCTTTTTTCACATTACGGGTTACCGGTTTTTATGGATAAACTTTTCCCGCAAAATGAGAATTTAAGTGAATTATAAATTAAAAACCTTATCTTTGCGAGGGTTGATAATATAATCTGAGTTCATTATGGCTTTTCTTAATTATACCTTTATTCCGGTATTAATACAATCATAAATTTTCCGCTTTTATAAATTTATCCAAAGCCATACTTATTTCGGGGCAAAGGTCGGTGTTCCCGGCTTTATGGGCGCGCGCGAGGGCGAATATATAAAACTTTTTTGCGAGGTCGTCACTGTTTGTAAACCATTTTCCGCCCTTTACGGCAAAGCGCTCAATATGAAAACAGTCGGAAAAAGCGCCGTCTTCAACTGTTTTTACATTTTCACCGAGAACCAGGCAGCGCAAATGTCTGCACGGGCTGAAGGTGAAAGCGAGAACATCGGTGTTGACAAAAACCTCCGTAACGGGCTTTCCTCCGATATAAAACTCATTTGTCACCGGGTTGGAATCTTTTTTTTCAAACCGAACGCCTGCCCAGTCGTCGGCGGTGCCGTTGAAATAAACTCTGTCAATCTCGCACAGGTAGCCGAAAGCGTGCTTTTCAACGCGTTTCAGATTTGCCGAAACAACAAGCGTTTTCAGCTTTCTGCACTGTTCAAACGCCCCGGCTCCGATAAACAAAACCGTATCGGGCAGAATAACGCTTTCAATGTCGCTCCTGCCGAAAAACGCTTGTCTGCCGATTTCGGCAACGGGCAGACCGCCTATAAAAGCCGGAATTTCAAGTGCCTTTTCCGTGCCGAGATAGTTTGTAATCGTAACTGTTCCGCCCGAAACGGTGAATTCAAATATTCTGCGCCACTCCTGTTCCGACATCTCACGAAGACCGAGTTCTTTTTCAAAACGCTCATTTTCCGCCGAGTCAAGTTCTTGCACGGAGTAACGGGTGTTTTTGTACTCAAGCAGAAACGCCGTCATCTGAGCGTAACGAGCCGCACGCTCAATATATTCATCAATAAGTAAAGGGGATGGTTTGCCCGTAAAAAAGAGCAAAGACCGCAGAGCGTCAATATCACCGCTCTCAAAAACCGCGTTTTCAGCGGCAAGCACACATTTATCACGGTTTATCTCAATATACTCATCCACGGCTTTTATCAGCTCGGCAGGCGCGTTGAGCCTGCCGCATATTTTCGCGACACATATATTTGTGACATCAAAGCGGATTTTCAGGTCAAGCAAGGCGGAAAAACCGTCTTTAAAGGTGAAATCCCACAGGTTTTCGCACAGAGCGAACGATGATTTTCCCGTTTTTTTCGGTACGCCTTGAAATTCGAGTTTTTTCAGCGAGTCACAATGGCAGAACGCCGCTTTGCCGATGGCTTCAACTCCTTCGGGAATGATCACGCTTTTTAAGCAACGGCAGAAATTGAAAGCCTCAGCCCCGATTGAAACAAGGCTTGCGGGCAGGTCAATATCCGAGAGAGACACACAGTTCATAAACGCGCAGGCGCCTATTTCAACAAGGCCCGGAGGCAGCTGCACGCTTACCAGTTCGCGGCAAAAGGAGAAAGCGGAGTTCATAACGGTTTTAACACCCTGCGGCAGAACAACGCTGCGGATATTCTGCATAAAAAACGCCTTTTCACCTAT
>ONON01000154.1 GCA_900319455.1 uncultured Eubacteriales bacterium | reverse complement strand
TAGCTGAAAGCGTCGGAGCCGATGTACTCAAGCCCCTCGGGCAGGGATTTGTATTCGCCGCCCGCCGTGTATGAAACAATGTTCGTAAGGGATGTGGATTTGAAAAACGCCAGAGTTTCAATGGTTTTAAGCCCTTCGGGAAGATAAACGGTGACAAGGTTGGCATAGTTGAACGCGAGCTCGCCGATTTTAACAACCGTTTCGGGCACTCTGTAGGTCTGCACAGCGTTTATGTAATCCTCACCGTAGCCCTCGCTGCCCTGCCAAAGCTCCTCTTTGAAGCCCGCCTTTTCTCTCAGATAAGCGTCGTGGTCAATGGGGTAGCATATAACCTCGGTCATATCTTTGTTGTAAAGCACGCCGTCAAGGTCGCAGTAGTTCGGGTTTTCTTCATCAACATAAATGTTGCGCAGGTTCCACACGCTGTAAAAGGATTTGCCGTCAATCTTTTTAACATCTTTGCCTACGGTGATGCTTGTGAGCCTGTCGTCGCAGTTAAAGGCGTATTCGCGTATTTCGGTAACGGGCTTTGTTTTGTCGCCTTCGGCGTAATCCACCGTGATTTCGGTAATGTCGCCGGGGTTGCTGAATTTGCTCAGCTGCCAGCCGCCCTCAACCTGCTCATAGTTGTAGGTTTCGCTGTGAACAGCGCGAACGGAGAAGAAAACGGAAAGCCCGATGGCGAAAAGCAGAATAACAACAACAGCCGCCTTTTTTCTGCCGGCGTTCTCAACGGGTTTGCCGATAACCGGGGCTTTAAGCCCCTCAACCTGATAGGTCCACACCTCGTCCGCGGGGATGTCAAGCTTTGTTTCGTTGTAAATCGCCGCCAAATCGTGCATCTTTTTCTCTTTTTTACGGCTCATACCGTCACCCCGCTTTCGGTTTCGCTCTCAACGGCCGGTTCCGCCTCAAGCTGTTCATCAACTCCGTCTGTTGTGCCGTCAAGGTTGCCGCCGGTGGCTTCCTCCCTCGCTTTGAGCACCTCCATAACCATCGCCTGCTTTTTGTCGTCATAATCCCAGAACAGGTAGGGGATTGTCATAAGCACATAGCCGATAATGTCGATTATTATGGGAATTACTATGATTTTTATTCTTGATGAGTCAACAAACAGAACATCCCAGTTGCTGTTAAAGCCGTATTTGAGAAGCATAATCGGAATAATAAGGCTCACAAACGATGTGATGGGGCCCGTAAACCAGCCGAAAACACCGGAGAAATTCTCAAGCCTCTCACCGGAGAGATACATCTGGTAGTCGTTTATCCTTATATCCATATCGTGCCCGGCTGTGACGGGTATTGTTTTGGTCATCTCCATAAAGATAAGAACAAGCACGCAGATTGTTCCGCAAAGGTTGACCCTGTCGCCGAGGAAAAGCAGGGCAACAACTATCAGAGCGTTGCCTATCGCCCTTGAAAGCTGATAGAAAACCATAAGCTGTTTGTAGGAGAACCTGCGCAGAAAATACGGAGAGAAGAAATCGGGAGGAGTGCCCGCGAATGAAACGAGAGCGACAAGAAGGGAGTAGATAAGGCCGCTCAGGCGGAAGGTGTAAAGGTAGAGTATTGTGGCAAACGGCAGCATACCGTTGCCCAGCGAGTCAATAAGACCCACTATGGTGTTTACCCACTTGTATTTGTTGCGCATAACGCCGAACATACCGTCCCAGAAGCTTATGGAAACCTTCTTTTCAAGCGGAGGCTGCGGAATGCGTTCTTTTATTCTGCCCGCGAAAATCATAGTTACCGCGACGCAGAAAATGAAAAATCCGGGGATTATGTATTTGAAAAGGTTGATGTCAGCCCATTCATAACGGAGCATACCGATGAACACGGGCATAAGAATAGCCACTATGGAGTTGAGAAAGTGCGAAAGCTTTATGGGAATGGTGCGCACCCAGATGCGCTCCCTTGTGTTGGGGCTTATGTTCTGCGCGCACATTTCGGTTGAGTTGTCAAACGGGAAGAGGTTGAAAATTGCGAACATAAGGTTTGCAACCCAGACTCTTGTAATTACATCGGGAATGTTGTAAAACGGCAGCCAGCCGATGAGCGTTACCATAACGCATTTGGGAACGGCGTTGCAGTAAAGGCTGTATTTGTATCTGCCGAATTTCGGAATAAGTTTTTTGCGCCAGAAGATGTTTCTCGCGCCGGACCATCCGTTCCAGAGAAGGTGAGTGCCCAAAATCTTGAAAGCCGAGGCGCAGCTTATGCCTTCGAGTGAGTTCATATAGGTAACAAACCTGCCGCTCTGGTTAAACAGAGCCGACGGGTCAAACACAATCATCAGCACGCCGATTACAACAAGCAGCATATAAACGCCGTAGAATTTGCGCTCATTCTTTTTCGGCATAAATCCGAGGTTGTCGGCAATATACCAGGTCATCATAGTCCAGATGTAGTTGAGCGGCATATTGATTATGTTTATAACCGAGAATGTGAGGTAGGGCAGCTTGTAGTGGTACATCATAAGGTAGCACGAAGCCGCGAACACAATGTATTCGAGAGTTTTGTTACCCGAATAGTTGAAGCCTACCGCGAGAAAAATATCCTTATATTCTCTGTAAGGAACATATTTCCCCTCCGGCGGGGTTTTCCAATGGTCTTTTACCTCATGAAAAAAACCGTTTACTTTTTTGACGATTTCCGCCATATTTTCCTCCCTGTGTTAAAGTGTTGAATACATTTTATCATAGGTTTATACGCTTTTCAATGCGTATTGCCGAAAACGGGTTATCTCCACTCAATCGGTCTCTCTATAAAAGAGAGGTTTTCTTTTTCGGGGATTAAGCCGAAGGAACATATACGGTTGATACCGTGCGATTTGAACGCGTCGTAAAGCTCCTCGTTCGCCTTCATTCTCAGGGGATTGAGGAAGAAATATCTGCCTATGAAAAGGTTCGCTTTATAATATTCCCAGCTAAGCTGTGCGCGCTCAACATTGAATTTTTCATCTTTTGTTATATCGGCGTTAAGAGCTTTGTTCCAGAGGCTGTCAAGCTTTGCAACGGTGTAAAGCGGGTAGAAGCCCGACTGATAGTGCCAGTCAAAATCAAATGCGTGGGCGGTCGCGCTTATCTGCGATGTCTGAATATCTATGATTTCTTTTATGTAAGGCGCCGCCGCCTCGCCGTAATAACCTTTGAGAAACTCGTTCATCCAGTATTCAACATCGCACTCAACATCCCACTGAACCTTGCAAAGCAGGTAGTTGCGCAGCTCGTTGAACGCCGCCTCATGACCGTCGCCGCAGTTGTAGATATAGCCGGTTATGCCTGTGTCGCGCATATATTTCATCGTCTGCTGCATTGTGCCGAAATTTGAGAAAAACTGCGCGGTGTTGAGAAAGTTTATTGTGTAATCGTAAATATATGTTCTGTCGGCGATTTTTACCCAGTTCGCGAAATCCTCGGCTATCTGCGGCTTCTTTTCGCCGAACAGGTTTTCAAAGCTGTCGTCGCCGTCAACCGCGCCGCAATCTGTCAGCGGGTGGCTTCTGCACGCCTTGTGAAGCCCGCACAAAACGGGAACAACATTTTCGCGGCAGCGCAGGGAGAGGTCCGCGGGGGGGCGGTCGGTTTCCTGATAGGCGTAGAAGGTGAAGGTGAAATCGGGAAACTCGTCATCAAGGGCGTCGGCAAAGGCGTTGGTGAACAGAATTGTGGGCGCGCAGATGCCGCCGTATTTTTCATAAAGCGCCTCGCAGGTTTCGCAACGG
This sequence comes from uncultured Eubacteriales bacterium, assembly GCA_900319455.1. Lineage (GTDB taxonomy): Bacteria > Bacillota > Clostridia > Oscillospirales > Acutalibacteraceae > CAG-177. The sequence goes on along the minus strand of ONON01000154.1, from coordinate 1,737 downwards.
CAGTAGTTCTCGTTATCCTTCTGACCTATGTGTATATGTTTTGATGTTTTTCTCGGGCAGTCAAGAATTGCCTGCCTCGCGTTTTCAACGGCTATGGGCAGAACATCCGGGTTTGAAAGGCACACATGGTCGGTTGTGCGTTTGCCGTCTTGCCCCAGAGCGAAATATTCGGGGTGCTGTTCAAACAGAGAATCGGGAACAAGCCTGTCAAGGGTCACATCCCACAAAACATAGGTTAGCGCGCCGCCGTAATCCTCCGCCTCGCTCCAGAAGGAGACATTCATTCTTGTTGCCGCCCTGTATTCATCGTTTGTTCCTGCGCAGTCATTTCTGCGAACGGCAAAAGAGGGTTCAACCGTGCGGTCAACGCGCGAGTCAATAACAATATTTTTGTTCTCGGGCACTTTTTCAAGCTTCGGGGTGAACCTTCGCACGCCGAGATATTCCTCAAGGAATGTATAAACCCCGTAAAGCGTGCCCGTGTCGGCTCCGCCTCTTATGATAAGATGACTGCCGTCGGAATAAATCAGAAAGCCGTCGCCGGACAGGTTTTCATCGGCCGGTTTCAGACTTTCGGAAAAAGCCGTGTTCCCAAGCAAAACGGTGTTTTCAAAGCCGCGTATTTCACTCTCGGCTTTAAGTGACGGGGCGCAGCCGCATATTTTCGCGAAATAAGTTATAAACACATTTGCGGCCGTGTTTACGCAGGGGCTCGCGTCATCCGGCACAACAACGGTAAAATCCGTTTGACCGTTTTCGGCTAAATACATCGGCTGCGCGACGGCGGGAGGCGAGTATTTTACTCCGCCGTAGTTTACATCCGCCTTCACGGGAACAAGCCCCAGAGAAAAAACAATAACTTCAATAAGAGAGATTATTGCCTTAAACATAACAGCAGTCCTTTCGTGTTGTAATATTTTTATACTATCATATTAATTATTCCGTTGCAAGAACAATAAACCTGTGTTAAAGTTAAAATACAGTATTTTAAAACGGGGTGTTTCCATGCTGAAAATTCTCAGAGCGATTATTTCGCTTTTTGTCACCGCAGAGATGATTTTGGGCTCGCTCGCTTACGGCTTCGGCGCTAAACCCGAAATGCCCGAAAAGCAGACGGGGGAGCTTACCGGTTATGTGAACCCGTTTATCGGCACGGGCGGCATTCCCTGGGCGTGCGCTATGTTAAGCCCCGCCGCCTGCGCCCCGTTCGGCTGTGTGAGAGTGGGGCCGGACACCTGCGCCGCCGGAGGAACGGCGATAATAAAAACAAACACATCGGGCTATTATTATGAGCACAGGCACATTCTCGGCTTCAGCCTCGGCAGGCTTTCCGGCACGGGGGCGAGAGATTACGGGATGTTCCGGGTTACTCCCTGCGTAAACGGCAAAAAGCCCGACTGCCTCGCTTTCTCGCACAAAAACGAGCAGGCGTACCCCGGCAGTTACTCCGTTTATCTGCCCGCCGCCGGCGCGCTCTGCGAAATGACGGCAACGCCCCACACGGGAGTTATGAGGTTTAAATTCGCGAAAAAACAGGGCAACGCCGTCTGTATTGACGCCGCTTCCATTCTCAGTTCCGGCACAACGCAGAACGCCCGCATAACGGTAAATGCGGCCGAAAAAACGGTAAACGCCGAAACAACGCTTTTCGGCACATTCAGCGGAAGGTATCAGGGGCTTAAAGTGTATTTGTGCGCCGGGTTTGACAAGCCTTTGAGCGCGGTGAGCGTTGAAGGC
>ONON01000164.1 GCA_900319455.1 uncultured Eubacteriales bacterium | reverse complement strand
CTTGCAGTCCCCGCCGATATAACCGATTAAATCAACGGTGTGAATCGCCTGATTTATCAACAGGCAGCCGCACTCCTTCTCACGGGTGCCGTGCCAGTCATCGCTGTAATAGCCGGCATCTCTGAACCAGGTTACAAAGGCGCGTATGGCTTTGATTTTGCCGAGCTCGCCGCTGTCTCTGATTTTTATTAATTCCTTTACGCAGGAGTTGTACCTGTTCTGAAAGCACACCGCGTACTGCGCCGTTGAATTCTTTTGAGCCTCGCGCAGAACCTTTACCTCTTCATCACTGACGGAACACGGTTTTTCGGAAAGAACGTTTATTCCGCGTGAGAGCGCCTCAACGGCGTATTTTGTGTGAAGATAATGCGGAGTGCAGATGTGAACGACATCGGGCTTTTCGCTGTCAAGCATTTCGTAATAATCCGTATATGCTTTTATGCCGTATTTTTCGGCGTATCTGTTCGCCCTTTCGGGTTTTATGTCAACCGCGGCGGCAAGCTGAGCCGCCGGGCTTCTGAACGCCGCGTCAAAATGCAGTGCCGAAACATTGCCGCATCCCACTATAGCAACTTTCATAAGCGCCCCTCTCAACTGCCAAAGGTTGATGACATATCGCCCTGAACGGTTTCATTAACGGTTTTTTTGAATGTGGAGTTTTTGATTTTCTCCTGAAGCATCTCATAATAGAGATCTTCGTCAACGGGGATTTCAACGGGTTTGCCGAGCCATGATGACAGGTGGGCGGCGTTTGAGATTGAAAGCCCGTTTATGCCCTCCTCGCCGTTTGCGGTAAGCTCGGTGCCGCGAAGAAGTTTGCCGGTGAACTTGTTTACAACCTCTGAGTGCTGAATGTTTCTGCCGTCTGTTTCAACATTAATCCACTCGCCTTCAAGCCTGCCGAAGCCCTGTTCGGCGGTTTTGCAGTGTTCCGATACTCTTCCGTTGAGTTTATAGAATTTAAGCTCGTTGTTCTCGCAAACAAGCTTGCCGCCGTCAAGGGTGATTTCAAAACGGTTTGTGCCGGGGCAGTCGCCTGTTGATGTAACAAAAACGCCCGTTGCGCCGTTTGCGTATTCGGCATAAATGGTAACGTCATCCTCAACCTCGATGTTGTGCCATTTGCCTTCGTGGCAGGTTGCCTGAATTTTTACGGGCATACCGCAAATCCACTGCCAGAGGTCAAGGTTGTGCGGGCACTGGTTGAGCAGAACGCCGCCGCCTTCGCCCTCCCAGGTAGCGCGCCATCCGCCGGAGTTGTAATACGCCTGTGTGCGGTACCAGTCGGTTATAATCCAGTTTACGCGCCTTATCTCGCCGTATTCTCCGCTTTGCACCATCTCGCGCATTTTGCGGTAAACGCAGTTTGTTCTCTGGTTATACATAATGCCGAAGGCAAGCCCCGAACGCTTTGCCGCCTCATTCATCTCGCGAACCTGCTTTGTGTAAACGCCCGCGGGTTTTTCGGTAAGCACATTTACGCCCTTTGAAAACGCGTACTGCGCTATGGGCGGGTGGAAATAATGCGGGGTGGCAATAATAACCGCGTCACAGTCGCCGCTGTCAATAAGTTCTTTGGCAGTGCCGTATGTGTTGACATAGGGCAGCATTTCTTTTGCCGCTTTGAGTCGCTCAGGGTTTATGTCGGCAACGGCGGTAATGCGCATCTCTTTATGCTTGCCGTCAACATTCATTTTTATGTGGGATGTGCCCATATTGCCCACGCCGATTATTCCGTAACGCACGGGCTGAACCTTCTCGATTACCGAATGAATGGCGTCACAGGCTGCCTTGAATGACGTGAAATTGTCGGGGTAAACGAATTTGCCCATATTGTTCGCGGTCTCATCATCGGTTTCGAGTTTGTCAAGGCCTTCAAAAACCTTGAGGTGGGGCTCCACCGTGAGAATAAACACCCTGTTTGTGTTTGAATCGAGAGCGCGCAGAATATCCTCAACCCTGCCGTCGCCGCAGCCTGCCGGAACAACCGCCCCGTCGGAGGTTCTGACATCTTTAATGTGCATATATGTAATGTATTTTTCAAGCAGCTTGAAGCCTTCCCATGTATCGGCTCCGCACTGCAGATAATTTGCCGGGTCGAAAATGCAGCCTAATTTTTCGCCCATAGCCTGAGCGAGCACAAGGCAGCGTTCGGGAATGTCGCCGTAAATGCCCTTCTCATTCTCATGGCAGCACAGAACGCCGCGCTCAAATGAGTATTCCGCCATAGCCTTCACCCTGCGCAAAACCTCATCTTTGTAATCATCGGCGTTTTCGCCCTCCGGAATGTAGAAGCTGAACATCCTTATATATTTTGTTCCGAGAATTTTCGCGACCTCAACTGTGTTTTTAAAAGCCTCAAAATGGGGCTCAAAATCCTCGTTGATAAAGATTTTGCCGTAGTATGAGCCGATTGACGAAACTTTTATTCCCGCCTCATCAAGCTTTTCTTTTAACTGTTTTGCCTCATCAACGCTAAGCTCCGAAATGTTTTTGCCGTCAATGTTGCGGGGTTCAATGAGTTCGATTTTGTTGTTTTTGAGAGCGTCGAGCTGTTCCTCAACCTTCGGCGACGCCTCGTCGGCAAACGCCGACAGAATAAACTTTGCCATTTCTTTACCTCCGAAATACAAAATACAGTATAATTTTAACACATATTATTGTAATTGCAACATTATATTGTAATTTTTAATTATCTTTTTTTTACCGTGTTGCGCCCTGCCCTCTCGTTGACTTTACCGCGTAAAATGTTTATAATAAAAATGTTGTTTATGTTTTTAGTAAGGCGGTGAAAAAATGCTGAAATTCGTTTTTCTTTTTCTGCTTGCCGTGTCAAGCGTTCTGCACCTTTACGGCAGCTGGGTTGAAAAGAATAAGGTCCGTTCGGTGACAAAGCCGCTGCTGCTGGTTTTTATTGTTCTTTATTATGTTACATACGGCGCGCGTATTCTTCCTCTGCTTGTCGCCGCCCTTGTCGCGAGCTGGCTGGGCGATGTTCTGCTTATTCCGAAGGGCAACGCCTGGTTTACCGCGGGCGGCATCGCTTTTATGCTCGCCCATTTTCTGTTTATTGCCGTTTATGTTCCGCAGGTTGATTTTGCGAAGGTGAATTGGCTTATCACCGTGCCCGCCGCTGTTGTTTACTACGGCGTTTCGGCTGTGATAATTCATCTTTTAACGCCCACAACGCCCGAAAAGATGCGGGCGCCCATGTATATCTACCTGCTTGCCAACAGCACAATGAATGTGTTTGCCCTTATGCAGTTAATCTCAAACCCGTGCGCGGGCTCTGCGGTTGCCTACACGGGCGCTGCGCTGTTTTTTGTTTCGGACTGCACGCTTTTTCTTGTGCGCTATTACAAAAAACCGGATGTTGTTTTCAAGCGCCACTTTACCGTTATGCTCACCTACATACTCGGCGAGTTTATGATAACGCAGGGTATGATTATGCTTTCAAAATAAAAGAAGGGATGCTGATTTATGTCTGAGATTATTGTTGCCGGCGCGGGTCACGGCGGGCTTACGGCGGCGATAAAGCTTGCCGCGGCGGGTCACGGAGTTACCGTTTATGACAGGCAGAAAAAAGGCGAATACTACCTTGACCAGCGCGATTCGTTCGAGGCGGGCGCCATGGAGTACGCCGGCATTGAAATCCCCGAAAGCTACCGCGCAAAAAGCAACACGCTGACTTTTGTGCCGATAGGCGATGACACCCCCTCCCTTACCCTGCCCCCCAAAGAGGGCAGCGAGACGCTCACCGTTGAGCGCAAAGAGTTTCACGAATATCTTATAAGCCTTGCCGAAAAAGCCGGAGCGAAAATTGTTTATGAAACGGAAATAAAAGCGCCGGTTGTTCTCGGCAGCCGTGTGGCGGGCATACAAACGGATAAAGGCACCTTTTACGCGGACCTGATAATCGACGCGTGCGGAATGAACTCGCCCGTCCGCTCAAATCTGCCAGATTTCACCCTGATTGAAAAGGCGCCCGCTCATTTTGACGTTCTTCACACCTACCGCGCCTATTTTGAAAACATCAAAGACGCTCCGAGACCGGAGACGGATTACAACCTCTACCTCTACAATGACGGCGAGGAAGGGCTGATGTGGCTTGTTACGGGCGAGGAATACACCGACGCCCTTATAGCGAGGTTTGATGAAACCTCTTACAGCGAGCTCGCGCCCTGCCTGCACACTTTAAGCCTTAAAAATCCGCAAATGGGCACAAAACTCATTCGCGGCGGATATTTTGTGGATATTCCCGTGCGCCAGCCTCTTGCCGTGCTTGCGGCGGACGGTTACGCCGCGGTTGGCGACAGCGCGTTTATGACTTATT
>ONON01000163.1 GCA_900319455.1 uncultured Eubacteriales bacterium | reverse complement strand
TATTTTGCAAAGATGAACAGGGGCAGAACGCGGCGTAAAGGTCGGCAGGCATACCCCAGCCGAGCAAAACAGCCGGCTCATTTATAAACACCTTACGCATATCCAATGCCGAGGCCGATTCATCGGAAAAAATGAGAATGAGATTTTTGCAGTAGCCTGCGCCCTCATTTATAAACGAAATATCCTCATCATCAATGTCATCAAGGAATTTTTCATTAACGGAGTCGGAAAAAAGCGGAACTCCGAACACAGAAGCCAGCATCTTGTCAAGTGTGTCGGGGGTGAAAACCGCGTTGGCACTGCTCATGGCAAAAAGCGCCGCTAAAATGGAAGATATTATTTTTATTATCATATTTTCACTTCCGTTTGTTTATTTTTGCCTTTCGGCAGTTGAATCTGCGTGAGCATTACAGCAATAAGCATTACGGCGCAACCCAAAAGCGCTTTTTTACCGAGCGTCTGGTGAAGAATAATCCAGCCGAATATTACGGAAAACGCCGATTCAAGGCACAGCAGCAGCGACGCAACAGCAGGCTCGGTATATTTCTGACCGAATGTCTGGAATGTGAACGCTACGCCGCAACTCATAACGCCGGCATATAATATGGGAATAAGATTTTGTTTTTGAATAACAAGTGAAACCGCAGGTTCCTCAAAAACAAACATACAAATTCCCGACAGTATGCCGCACACCAGAAACTGAAGCGAGGAAATCTCAACCGGATCCGTGCGTTGCGAAAACCGGTCGATTATCAAAATCTGCGAAGCAAATGCGAACGCGCCGATTATTGTTAAAACATCACCTTTTTCAAGCGAAAAACCGTTATCTCCGGAACACAGGAGATAAAGCCCCACGGTGCCGAGAGCAACGCCTGCCCAAACATTTAAGCGTGCCGTTTTTTTGAACAGAATCATATTGAAAACAGGCACCAGCAACATATAAAGTGCGGTAATGAAGCCGACTTTACCTACATCTTCAATATAATTAAACGCCTCCTGCTGAAGATTGTTGCCCGCGAAAAGCGCGAAGCCGGCAAGGCAGCCTCCGAGGAGCAGGTCTTTTTTTGCTTTGTTTTTATCATCAAAACGGGGCGAGATATTCTTTTTTTTGCGAAGGGCGATTACCGGCCACAGCACAACAGAGCCGAGAAGCATTCTCAATGAGTTGAATGTGAATGTTCCGACACCTCTGCCTATACTCTGGGCAACAAATGATAAGCCCCAGATTGCCGCCGCGGATATACAGTAGAGAGCGCCGATAAACTGTTTTTGCTTTGCTGATTTCATACTTTCTCCGAATAAAAATTTGCCGCCCCAAAGGGACGGCAAAACTGAAAACTGATTATTCTGCAGGTTCTTCCGCAGGCGCCGCTTCTTCTGCGGGAGCTTCCTCAACAACGGAAGCCTCTTCAACGGGAGCGGTTTCTTCAACAGCGGGAGTCGCCTCCTCAGCGGGAGCTTCTTCTGCCGCGGGGGCTTCTTCAACAGGAGCAACTATTTCATCCGCTATAACAACGGGTTCTTCGATATACTCCGCAGCGGGAATCTCATCTTCCGCTTTTTCTTCGGGCTCAATAAGAGCGCGGATTGAGAGGCTGACACGCTTTTTATCAAAGTCTATATCCGTAATCTTTACCTTAACCTCATCACCTACCGAAAGAACATCGGAGGGCTTGTCAATGCGGCGATCCGCAATCTGCGAAATATGGATAAGACCGTCAATGCCGGGAATAACCGTTGCAAACGCGCCGAATGTGGTAAGGCTGACGATTTTGGAATCGATTACGCTGCCGACGGGATAGTCTTTTTCAAGAATTTTCCAGGGATTGTCTTCGTCTTTTTTGTAGCCGAGAGAAATCTTCTTTTTGTCGCTGTCAAGCGCTTTTACGAAAACTTCAATTGTCTGGCCGACTTCAAGAACCTCCGCCGGATTCTTTATGCGCTTCCAGGAAAGCTCGCTGATATGAACAAGGCCTTCAACGCCTTCCGCGATTTCAACGAACGCGCCGAACGGAGTGAGAGATTTAACCGTTCCCTGATAAACCTGACCTACGGCTACCTGCTCCCAGAACGCGTCACGCGCAGCGTCTCTGACCTTGCGGATAGAGCCTACCGCTCTCTTACGGGCGTTGTTGACTTCAATAACAACAAACTTAACCTTCTGACCGACGAGCTCCTCAAGGGGCTGTGTGCGGCGTGAGGTTGCGAGCGAAGCGGGGATGAAAACACGGGCGCCGTTTGTAACAACGAGAACGCCGCCGCGGATAACCTCGGTAACAGTGCCTTCAAGAACCTCTCCCGATTCGGCGGCCGCCGCTACATCAATCCACGATTTTTGCGCGTCATAACGCTTCTTTGAGCACATAACAGTGCCTTCGGCGTCATTTGTTTTCATAATGATGAGGTCAATTTCATCACCGACCTTAAGGTCTTTTTTCGGATCTGCCGAGGGGTCGGCGCTGTATTCCTCAACGGGAACAAAGCCTGCCTGTTTTCTGCCGATATCAACCTGAATTTCGGCGTTGTTGATGCTCATGACCGTGCCTATAACATGCTGGTCGCTGCTCATCTGTTCGAGGTTAGCCTCCAAAAGGGATTCAAAATCTTCAGAAGGCACCTCCTCTACCATGTTTTCGTTGTTGACTTTTAATTCTTCTGACATAGTTAAAAGTACCTCCTTAATGATTGCGGCCGGTGTTGACGCACCTGCCGTAACCCCTATGCGGGGCTTGCGGGAAAAATCTATGGTTTTGAGTTCTTCAACTCTTTCCACCAGGTGGGTTTCACAGTTTTCACTGCAGACTGCCTTAAGTTTTGCAGTGTTTGAGCTTTCACGCCCGCCGATGATTATCATAATATCGGACTGCTTTGAAAGTTGCGCTGCTTCCTGCTGCCGCTTATGCGTAGCAAAGCATATTGTATCAAATATTTTTGGATTTGTACAGTGTTTATTTAATATTTTTTTTATTAAAATCCATTCTTTTTCATTAAAAGTTGTTTGCGCAACCGCTGTAACGGGTTTATCAGCCGGGATTTTGCCGCCGGCAAACAACTGTTCAAGTTCCGCCTCAGATGAAACAATAAACACTTCTCCGTTACAGTGTCCTTTTATTCCTATAACCTCAGGATGATCCGGATTGCCCGCGATAATAACCGGAACGCTCCGGCCTGAGTTTTCGCCGACTATTTTGTGAATTTTCTCAACAAACGGGCAGGTGGCGTCGCATACCTCAACCGGCATTGACAACAGCTCATTTTCAACCTCGCGGCTTACTCCGTGCGCGCGGATTACAACAGTTGAGCCTTCATCCGCCTGTGATGGCTGAGAAATAACTTTCACTCCCTTCGCCTGCAGATCCTCCATAACCTGAGGGTTGTGAATAACCGGACCGAGAGTGCAGACTTTTCCGCCTTTTTCAACAACGGAATATGTAAGTTTCACCGCTCTGTCAACGCCGAAGCAGAAGCCCGCCGTTGAGGCGACCTTTATTTTGTGCACGGGCCTTCCTCCCAGAGCGCCCTTACATGCTCCCACATAACAGCGGAAGCCGCCTTGAGCTGGTGGTTGTCTCCGTCATCGGTGAGGCCGAGCGTCTCAAACGGAATCAGACTGCCTACACGGATTGTGGCAACGGTTTTTTTGGAAAGCTCGCCTTCATAGTAAATGCTCATTGGCAGAACATTCGCGTGCGATGCCCTTGCGATAAGCGCCGCTCCGCTTTTCGGCCTGCCGAGTTCGGGCTTTTTCTGGCGTGTGCCTTCGGGAAAAACACCCACATTGTGGCCGCGCCTGAGAAGCTCGGCTGCGTATTTGAGCGATTTCAGATCCGCCGTGCCCCTTACAACGGGAAAGCCGTTGAGAGCGGTGAGAACAGGACCTATGAAGGGATTGTCCCAAAATTCGCTTTTACCCATAAAATGAATAGGCTTGCCGCCGAAAACATATTCTATAATGCCCGGGTCAACTGCGTGAATATGGTTGCAGATAACTATATAACCGTCTTCCTCGGGAATATTCTCCTGCCCGACAATTTCAACCTGATAAGTGTATTTTTTAAGAAAATTAACAAGAGGATAAAGTCTGTTGAATGTTTTATGATCTTCAAATTTTTCAAAATTAAATTT
>ONON01000162.1 GCA_900319455.1 uncultured Eubacteriales bacterium | reverse complement strand
TCGATTTTCGACTCGCCGATGTTGGCGTCAATCTTCTCGATGAGAGAGCAGAGAATAGCTTCGGCATTGTCAACCGAAACACTCTTGTCAAAGCCGTTTTTCCACGCATCGTCATAAAGAGCGAAAACCGTGTAGGTAAGCATGGTCTTTGACAGCGTCTCATCATTTTCGGCAACATATTTCCAGTGAGCGGATTCTTCGTTGTCGAAAAGTTTGGCGAGAAGAAGGTCGCAATCTGCATCCCACGCGCTGACTCTTGTTTCGGCATCAACTGCCTCTTCATCTGCAAAAGCAGCGAAGGGCACAACCGAGCAAAGCATCAGCAGGGCAAGCGCCAGTGCCATAAGTTTTTTTGCCATTGGCATTACCTTCTTTCTGATAAATTTCGGAATTTCAACCCGTGCCTTCACGAATCAAATATATCCTTATATATCATATAATATTTTAATAATATTTTCAATAGTTTTTTATTCTTTTTCAGCTCGACATATTATACAAAAAATCGCAATATTCTTTGTCTGATTTGCTAAACGCAATAGTAATTCAGATCCCAGCAGGGAATATACTTGTGACGCCTAAGACGGATTTTATAATTTGTGTTCAATCTGTTAATCAAAACCGGAATTGCGAAAAAATCCTCACTTCTGTGGTATGCGGAAATGTTAAGTTTGGGTTTAAGATTTTTCAATGTTTCGGCGGCTCCGAGAAGCATTTGTTTTTCGCTGCCTTCAATATCCGCTTTCAAATAAGTTACATTTCTGTTTTTACAGAGCGTGTCAACAGTCAGTGATTTTATCTCCGCTCCTTTTGTTGAAACCGACGATTGTCTGCCTGCAAAATTATTGAAATTGACAGTGCCGTCAAAATCCGAAATGCAGGCGTTTACGCAGGTGCAGTTATAGAGTTTTTCGCAGTGTTTCTCAAGCTTTTCAAATGATTTTTTATCCGGTTCAACCGCTGTAACAGATGAATAATCACCGCCGGAAAAACGCAAAAACTCATCAACCGTATCGCCCCTGTAGGCGCCCAAATCCAGATAATCCTCATTTTCTCCGAACTTGAAAAAAGTGTTGAAAACACTTGATTTTTCCGAAATTGTGTCCAGCAGAACATCCAGTTCGCCTCCGAACATAAAGCGAAGCGAAAGGTTGAATACTCTTTTTGATTCTTCATCATACAAAAGACTGTATGCCTCTTTAATCGCGGAAGCGTTTTCAGTGATAAAGCCCCTGTTTACGATTGTATTGCCGTAAACCGGAACGCAGGGTACGAGCAGTTTGCGGCGAGTGGAAATACGGACAATGTTTTGTATGACGCTGTCAAGCTGTGTCGCGAAAGCGACAACAACGGTAAAATCATCATAACGGGCTTCTATGTCGGATAATTTCTCGACTTTGAAGCCTCTGAAACTTTGCCCCCTGACAAAACCGTCGCTGGCGAAAACTCCCGAACATTTAATGCCGAGAGCCTCAAATTCATCAAGAATCATATCCGCACCGTTGCCCATACCGTAGAGCACCACCGGTTTATCGGTATTAAGCAGTTTTTCCCACACGGACTCCTCATTCAGAAGCTCTTTAATCATAATCCGCTATTTGAACCTCGCCTTTATTTTTTGCGGGACTTTTTAGCATTTTTAACATTCCTGATTAAATGTAGTTGATTTTGATTGATAATATAGCACAAGATACTGTATTTATCAATGATATAATGTGAAGAAATGTTCGATTGATGAAAAATATTACACAAAAATTACATATTTGTTATAAAATGATTTTAAACTTGACAATAATAAAATTTTAGGTAATAATATATTTTATAATATTGACAGATTGTGTCCGCATTCAATATATTTCTTTCTTTTACATTTTTAATTTTGCGGATTTGTTAAAGTTCATAAAGAAAGGATATGATTATCGATGGCTAACGACGGTCAGGCCAGTTTCAACTTCCGTCAGGTTATGAGAGGCTATGACAAGGAAGAAGTAGAAACTTATATAAAAGATCTCAACAACTCCAAAAATGTCAGCCTGAAGATGTATGAGCAAAAGGTTGACGAACTTAAAGAAAAGCTTGTTTTAAGCAACCGTGAACGCGATGCTCTGCGTGAAAAATACGCCTCGGCAAAAGCAGAGGTTGACCCTATCAGGCAGGAATTAAACGAAGCCAAGGCGGAACTTGCCGAAACAAAGCTCGCTCTTGAAAAAGCACAATCCTCCCCCGGCGTTATGGGCGCCGCGACATACACCAATTTCAGCGCAACTGATGACGCCACATTCAAATCAAGAATAAATGAGCTTACCGCAACGGTTTCTCAGCTTTCCGCGGACCTTCAGATTAAAGAGGAAAAGCTTGAAGAAATCACAAAAGCCGTTGACCTCAAAGACGCAAGAATACGCGACCTTGAAAAACAGATTGAAGACCTCACCGAGAAGACCAATTTATATGATGATCTTTACGCGCGTAACGCCGCGCTTCTCAGAGAACATGAGGCTCTTGTTGACCGCTTCAATTCGCTCAGCGCAAGCTACCAGCTCACGCTTGACAAAAGAAGCACCATGGAAAAGCAATACCAGGAAGCGATTGACAAGTACAATCTTTTAAGCGCTGAATATGAGAGCGCACTCAAAGATAACACGCTCCTTGACAAAAGCTATAAAGAAACTTTGCAAAAATACAACGACCTGTGTGAGGAACACAACGACTTTCAGAAGGCAACCGAGCAGCTTCGCAGAGACGCTGAGCATTACGCGGAAATTGACGCGGAAATCAACAGGCTCAGAGCGGACGCTCAGGAATATGAATCATCATATTCAAAGCTTCAGCAGGAAAAGGATGAGCTTGCAAGCGAGCTTGAGACAAAAACCAATATGGTTACAACTCTCGCGAATGAAACAGAGTTCCACAAGCAGTACGCTTCCGAGCTTGAAGAGAGAGTCAAATCTCTTGAAGATATGGTCAATGAAAATGTTACATCCGGCGCGGCGGCGCAGTCTGACGAGTTCCTTGAAAAATTCAGTGCGCTTGAAGCTCAGATGGATGAAAAGAGTGCCGTTATCAACGAACTGCGTGAAGCCAAAAACGCTCTTGAGGCTGAATATATTGAGAAAATCAATCAGATGGAAAAAGACTTTGCCGTTACAAAGAGCGACCTTGAGGAGCAGCTTAAGCAGCGCGATTTGCGCATAAGTGAAATCGACGCTCTGATTGATATGTTTGTTGAGCAGATAAACGAGCTTAACGCAAAAAGAGACAGCGCAGCGGCATCGGTTGCGCGAGAAACCGAAAATGAGCCTGAAACCGAAGCGGAATTTGATAATGACGCCGATGACGGCAGCGGCGAATAATTAAAACGCCGTTACGGTGTAATAATAACATAACGAGGAGTAAAAAATGGCAAAATTAAACGACATCGACAAAGCCGCCGACAGCAAGGGTTCGGCAATAAAAACAATCTGGCAGTTTGTAAAATTTATTTTTGTAAGCCTTATTGCAATGATCGTGCAGTTTACGCTGCTCAATTTACTTAACCATTTTCCGCCTATTGTTGAGCTTTTCGGCACACCCTTTAAATGGTGGGTATTCGAATCGCCCGTAAATATGGCAGAAGGCGCTGTTGTTATAGGCGGTCTCGGTTATTTCATTTCAAACAACACCGCAAACATTATCGCTCAGATAGTTTCATTCTTTGTAAACAGAGATAAAACATTCAATTCGAGCGCAAACATCGCCATCACACTCCCTATATACATTGTTTTCACGATTGCGCTGATATGCTTTTCCGCATGGCTTAACCCCACTCTCGCTCATCTTTTTGTTGAAAAAGGCTGGATGAAAGGTGATGCCGCCGCAAACCTCGCGACAATGATTTGCTCTGCCGTACAGTTCTTTCTCTACTTCCCTGTTGACAAAATACTCTTCCGCAAGCCCAAAGAAGAAAAGGCCGCGCAATAATCACATTTTTATAAGCTTAAAGCCCGCCTGAAACCGGCGGGCTTTTTCAGTGTTTATCACATTTCCTTGTGAACAGGGCAAAAAAATTTGAAATTCGAGTTATTTGCGCAATTCCCATTCTTTTATCTCCATAGCCTGATTAAGCATAGCGACATAGCTGTTATGCCTTGACCGGGCTATTTTGCCGTTTTCAACCGCTTCAACTATTTTACAGCCTTTGTCGTTAATATGGCGGCAGGTTGAGAATTTGCAGGAGCCGAGATACGGCAGAAACTCTTTAAAGCCGAAGGCGACATTCTCTTTGAGCATAATATCGTCACCTTCAAATTCAAGCGCTGAAAAACCGGGTGTATCGGCGACATAACCGCCTTCCACCTTATAAAGCTGACTCTCCCTTGTAGTGTGGCGGCCTCTGCCGAGTTTCGCGCTGATTTCACCCGTTGCAAGACAAAGCTCGGGCATAATCATATTGAGAATTGATGATTTGCCCACCCCTGTGTTGCCCGCAAAAGCGCTGATATGGCCGTTGAGCTCATTTTTTATTTCGTCCTTACCTTCGCCGGTTTTGCAGGAAACGGAAAAAGATGTTATTCCTGCTTTTCTGTAAATATCAACATACTCCTGCGCGTTGTCAAGGTCACTTTTTGAAAACACAACAACAGGCTCAATATCCCTGTTGCAGGCTATGGCGGTCAGTCTGTCAATAACAAGAAAGTTCGGAGCCGGGTCTTTTAATGATGAAACAATAATAAGCTTGTCGATATTGGCAACGGGCGGCCTTACAATGAGAGTTTTTCGTTGACCGATTTCGGTTATAACATTGCCTGTTGTTTCATCAAGAAGAACTTTCACTCTGTCGCCGGCAACCGGTTTCACGCCGTTTTTGCGAAACACTCCCCTTGCTCTGCATTCATAAACCCCCGACTCGGTTTCAACATAGAAAAAACCGTCTATACTTTTAATCAGGATTCCGTCATACTCATTCGGACTGTTCATCGCTCTTTCCCTCATAGAGATAAACCGTAAGCGTTACCTTTGTGCCTGTATCATACCTTGTGGGGAACAGACTGTCTGATGACGGAGCGGGAGACTGCGCGGAAACTTTGCCCTCGTTTACCGCCGAATCTGTTACGGTATAATTATAATCAATATTATAAAAGCCGGAGGCTTTAAGTGTTTCCTCAGCCGTTTCTTTGCTCATACCCCTTACAGAAGGCATAAGCGCCCTTGATGAGCCGCCTGATGTGCGATATTCACCGCCCTTAATTTCAGGAGGCGACTGTGTGAAATCTATAACACAGGTATAATAAAGTGAGCCGTCAACCATTACTTTAAGGTAGTTGGATTCCCCTGAGCCGGAAACATCAAAACTGCACACAGAGCCGTCAAGAAGGCGGGATTCATCATAAACAACAGACGAATTGAGCGTTGCGGTGACCGAACTTGTTGTTCCCCTTGAAGGCAGACTCAAAGATATTCTTGCGCTTTTTTCTTCCGGCTCGGTGGTCGGAGCGTTGCCGCTGCTGAGCACAAGAGCAATCTTTTTGCCGGATTCAACCTTTTCACCGGCGTCAATGCTCTGATCTATGACAGTGCCGTATTTTTCGGTGCTGTCTTCATACCTTGTGCCGTTTTCATCAATTACAAGCCCGACACTCTCAAGCAATTGTTTCGCTGTTTCATAATCCCATCCGATGAGCTCAGGAACTTCGTTAAGTTTTGAATCGCTGGCGTAAAAAATAATAATGTTTGAGCCTTCTTCAACGCTGATGTTAGCCTGCGGATCGGTTGAAATAACCGTGCCGAAATCCACTTCAGCGCTTGTCTGCGGAGTTGCGGTAACGGTAAAGCCCCTGTTTTCAAGAATCTTTTTTGCTTCAACATAAGTGTTGCCGACCACATCGGGCACGGTGACCATCTCCACGGTGCTTGCGACGGAAATCAGAATCTGATTTTTGCGTTTGTCAATTTTTTGGTTTGGGCGCGGTTCCTGACTGATGACAATGCCGTCTTCATAGGTGCTGTTTTGCACATACTCAACCTGAATGTCAAACTGTGAATAGTCTGAATTACCGGCAATTTCGAGCGCGTAGTTTTTACCCATAAAGTTGGGAACTGTAAGTCTTGAACCGTTGAGTTTTGTCGTTCCGAAATAAAAAGCGGCAAGAACTATAAGCGCCATGGCAACAACGCCGATAACTATGCCTTTGATGACCGGCGCAGTGCTTCTTGCGCGGTAATCATACTGCGCGCCGCCGTCGTCATCCGCTTCTTCTTTTGTTACTGTCGCAACGGGAACGGTAACGGCGGAAACAGGCCGTGTAGGCGCTTTGTCAACAAAATAATCCTCACGAAATCTCACACCGGGGTTGCGTTTAAACTCCTCAATATCAAGCAGCATTTCCGCGGCGGACTGATAACGGTCATGAACATTTTTCTTCATCGCCCTCATAATAACCTGTTCAAGACCTATCGGTATATCCGGGTTAAGCTCTCTCGGCGGGGTAGGCTCTTTTGAAAGCTGCATAAGCGCAACGGAAACGGAACTTTCAGATTCAAAAGGCACTCTGCCTGTCAGCATTTCATACAGCACAACGCCTACTGCGTAAATGTCTGTTTTGTCGTCGATTATATCTCCCCTTGCCTGTTCCGGGCTGATATAATGAACCGAGCCTATAGCGCTGCCCGTCATCGTTTTTTGCTCATTACTGAAGCGGGCAATTCCGAAATCGGTAACTTTGATATTGCCGTTTGAAAGCAAAAGGATGTTCTGCGGCTTTATATCCCTGTGAACAACGCCTTTATCGTGAGCGTGCTGAAGCGCCCTGAGAATTTGCATTGTAAAGTGTACCGCTTCGCGTATTTCAAGCCTGCCCTGCTGTTCAATGTATTCTTTAAGCGTTATGCCTTCCACATACTCCATTACTATGTATTGCAGTTTTTCACCGTAGCTTACATCGTAAACTTTTACTATGTTGGGGTGAGAAAGCACCGCTATGGCTTTTGACTCATTTTTAAAACGGCGTCTGAACTCCTCACTTGCAAGGTATTCTTCTTTAAGAACCTTTACGGCAACGGTTCTGTCATCAATATTATCATAGGCCTTGTAAACGACAGCCATACCGCCGACACCTATAATCTCGTGTATTTCATATCTGCCGTCTAATCTTTTGCCTGTGTAGTTCTCCATACAATTTCCCCTTTACCTTGAAATCAGAACAACCGTGATATTATCTCCCCCGCCGTTTTCAACGGCAGCGCTGACAAGCCTGTCGGCGCATTCACGGTAATCTGTGCCTGTGACCGTATTTGCGATTTGCGAATCTTCAACATAGCCGGACAGACCGTCTGAACAAATAAGAATTATTTCTTCGCTGCCGAATTCCTCGCAGGTAAAATCCACCCTTACCCTTGCATCAACTCCGACCGCGCGGGTGATAATATTGCGATCGGGGTGTGTTCTTGCCTGTTCCGGCGTTATATCGCCCATTTCAACAAGATGCTGTACCATTGAATGGTCTGTGGTTATCTGCTTTATTTTTCCTCCGGGTAATAGCTTGTACGCTCTGCTGTCGCCTACATGAGCAATATAAGCCTTATCATCAACAGTTATCACCGCTACTGCCGTTGTGCCCATTCCCGAAAGCTCGGGATTGGATGTTGAAACCTCATATATGCAGGTGTTCGCGTTTTCGATTGATGTTATCAGCAGGCTTTTTATGAAACTTTCGGTCAGCATTTCGCGGCGAACAGAAGAAATTTTATCTGAAATCATACGCACTGCCATTGTGCTTGCCACGGCACCGCCCGCAGCTCCGCCCATTCCGTCACAGACAACAGCCCATGAAACACCGTCGGCAATTTCACCCACGGCGTAAGAATCCTGGTTTTGTTTTCTTACTGTGCCAACATCGGTTTTTGCTGTAATGTTCATTCAGTGTTTACCTTCCGTATGTCTTAATCTGAGCTGCCCGCAGGAAGCGTCTATATCTGAACCGAGCTTGCGTCGGACTGTTACGGTTATTCCTCTTTTTTCAAGTGTTTGCGTAAATTTCTTTATTCTCTCGGGAGAACTCGGGTGATAAGGGCTTTCGCTGACCTCATTGACGGGAATCAAATTAACATGGCAAAGCATACCTTTTAATCTGTTTGCCAGCGCAATGGCGCACTCGTCGGTGTCATTAACACCCGAAAGCATCGCGTATTCAAAAGAAATACGCCTTGATGTTTTCCGCGCGTATTCTTTGCACGCTTTAAGAAGCTCGTCTATGTGGTATTTGCCGTTGACGGGCATTATCCCGCTTCGCATATCATCAAAGGGAGCGTGAAGAGAAATTGACAGAGTAAGCCCGAGATGTTTTTGCATTAAATCATATATGCGCGGAACTATTCCGCAGGTTGAAAGCGAAATGTTTCGCATTGAAATATTATGACCCTGCTCGCTTGTAATCAGCTCAAGAAAGCGCATAACATTTTCATAATTGTCAAGAGGTTCTCCCATTCCCATAAGAACAATGTGGGAAATGTTTATATTCAGATCTTTTTCAGCCTCATATATCTCTCCGGCTATTTCACCGGGAAGAAGGTTACGGCGAAACCCGCCGACGGTTGAAGCGCAGAATGAACACCCCATTTTGCAGCCCGCCTGTGTTGAAACGCAGACTGTATAGCCGTATTTATATTTCATAACAACGCTTTCTACAAACTCGCCGTCATAAAGCTCAAAAAGGTATTTGACTGTTGAATCCGCCGCCGAAACCTGCTTGCGGCTGATTTTGCAACCCCTCAGAGGGTATTTTTCTTCAAGCGGTTTGACAAGACTCTTGGGTATATTGGTCATTTCGGAATAAGACGACGCGCGATTTTTATGAAGCCATAAAAACATCTGTTTTGCCCTGTATGAAGGCTGTCCGAGATCTTTTAAGAGTGTTTCGATTTCGGGGATGAGCATTGATTTTATATCATCCGTCATTATTGCACCCCCGTTTTTCGAACGCGGCAATAAAGAAACCGTCTGTGCCGCTTATATGAGGCATAAGAGTAAGAAAATCGCCCTGCCTGTACCCGTCAACGCCCGGCAAAACCGGAACGCTGACATAATCGCGGCATTCATTCAAAAATCTTCGGCAAACATCTTCATTTTCAGCGGGATTTAATGTGCAGGTTGAGTAAACGAGCCTGCCGTTTTCTTTTAAATAGCGTCTGGCATTGCACAGAATATTAAACTGCAGTTCGGGCAGGGTTTTAATATCATCCTCGGTTTTAAAGCGGATTTCCGGCTTTCTGCCGATAATTCCGAGCCCGGAGCAAGGAACATCACAGAGGACTTTATCCGCTGTGCCGTAATTCTCATTAAATACGGAAGCGTCAGACAAAAAAGGCTTGACATTGGGCAGGCAAAGCCTTTTCGCGCCGTTTCTTATAAGCTCAACCCTTGACTGATAAATATCAAAAGCGTTGACGATGCCTTTGCCGTTCATTTTTTGAGCGGCGGTGAACGCTTTGCCGCCCGGGGCGGAACAAAGGTCAAACACAGTTTCACCGGGTTGAGGATTCAACGCTTTGACACAAAGCTGTGAGGAAAAATCCTGAACATGAAACAGCCCTTCTTTGTAAGCGACAAGCTTTTCAACGGAGCCTTGTTTTTCAAGAACAAGCGAGTTTTCGACAACATCCGATTTCACAGCCGTTACGCCTTCACTTTCGAGCACACACAAAAGTCCGTCATCCGTAGTGTTCAGCGTGTTTACGCGAATAACGGTTTTGGCCGGCTCAAGCGCTTTTTCGGCAAGCTCAACAGCGTTTTCAAAACCGTAGGATTCAATCCACAGGTTTAGAATCCACTCGGGAACGGAATGCATAACAGAAAGTTTTTTCAGAGAATTATCATCGCCGTCCGGCAAAACAAAACCGTTTTGCGCTACCTTTCGCAAAACCGCGTTTACCAGCGCCGCGGCAAAAGCCGATTTGTTATCTTTCGCGAGTTTCACACTCTCGTTGACCGCCGCGCTTTCGGGAACCTTATCCATAAACAGAAGCTGATACGCGCCCATACGCATAATGGCAAGAAGCTCCGGCTTGAGCTTTTTTATGGGTTGTGCAAGATAGAGCGACAGATTGTAATCAACAGATATGCGGCGTTCGGTTGTTCCGTAAACAAGAGCACTGACAAAGGCGATGTCTCTTGAATCCAGCTCTGTGTTTTCAGTAAGCACACTGTCAACAGCAAGGTTGGAATAAGCACCGTCTTTCTGAATTTTAAGCAATATTTCAAACGCCGTCTGTCTCGCCGATTTCATAATAATCTCCGTTAAATATTTATCTTCTGTTGTTAAAACGAAGGAAAAGTCTGAGAAGGTTTGCGAGTGATACCACAAGCGAAGCCACATAGGTCATCGCGGCGGCTGACAAAACCTTTTTTGCCGATTGAGTTTCGTCCTCATACAAAAGCCCCTGCTCTTCAATTGCCTTGATTGCCCTGCTGCTTGCGTTGAACTCAACAGGGAGCGTTACAAACTGAAAAATCGCAATAAGAGAATACAGCATAAGTCCGATTGATACCAGCGGATGAAAGCCCATAACATAGCCTGCCAGCGCAAGCGGAATGCCAACCCATGAACCTATATTTGCAACGGGAACAAGCGCCGAACGCACTTTTATGGGGTAATAATCGGTTGCGTGCTGAATCGCGTGGCCGACCTCGTGACACGCCACACCGACTGCCGCTATTGACGTGCCTGAAAAGTTTGACTGCGAAAGGCTGAGCACTTTTGTTTTCGGATTGTAATTGTCTGTAAGTTTGCCCGCTATCGGGCGGATGGTTACATCATTTATGCCGTAATACGCAAGCACCTGCTGAGCCGCCTGCGCTCCGGTAATTCCGCGCACATTGCGAACCTGACTGAATTTGCTGTATGTTGATTTGACTTTAATCTGCGCAATCATCGCCAGGAGCATTGCCGGAATAACAAGAATAAGATAATAAATATCCATATACATAAATCTCATAATGAACCTCCTTGAATGATAACTCCCTTTTCTACGGGATTCCCTCTCAGATAGTCCGCGGCGCTCATTGCCTTTTTGCCCTCAGCCTGAAGGGTAAAAATCTCTACCGCTCCGGTTTTGCAGGCAATTATGAGTTTGCCGTCGGAGTCAACAATCTGACCGGGTTTACCGTTTATTTGAGGACATTTGACGCTTTTTAAAAGTTTTATTTTTTTACCGTTTATGAATGTTAATGCGCATGGCCAGGAATAAAGCCCTCTTATTTTGTTGTGCACTGCCGTACAGTCTGTATTCCAGTCAATCGCGCTTATTTCTTTTGAAAGGAGCGGCGCGTAGGTTGAGGCAAGGTCGTCCTGCTTAACGGGATTCAATGTGCCTGCCTCAAGTTCTTCAAGCGTTTTTTCAAGAACATCGGGAGCAAGCAGAGACAGCCTGTTCCATAGTTCTTCCGAAGTTTCATTTTCTCCGATTTTCACTTTTGAGGTGAGCAGAATATCGCCTGTGTCGAGCCCCGCGTTCATTTGCATCGAAGTAACCCCGGTTTCTTCAAGCCCGTTTATTACAGCCCATTGAATGGGAGCGGCTCCTCTGAGCTCAGGCAGGAGTGACGCGTGGATATTTATGCAGCCGTACCGCGGCAGCTCAAGAACTCTTTGCGGAAGAATTTTGCCGTAGGCGACCACAACAATCAAATCCGGGCTCAGGCGCTCAAGTATTTCAAAACTCTCATCCGTTTTCAATGTTGCGGGCTGGCAAACGGGAATGCCGAGTTCAACCGCTTTCTGCTTTACCGGAGGGGCTGTCATAACCATTTTTCTGCCCTGCGGTTTATCGGGTTGACAGAACACGGCGCAAACATCATTGCCTTTGTCATATAACCTTTGCAGACAGGGTACGGCAAAATCCGGCGTGCCCATAAATACAATTCTCATAAGCGCTCCTTATTTTTGTTCAAGCATTTCTTTCGGAGCCAGTCTCTGTGTGAAAACAATGCCGTCAAGGTGATCCGTTTCGTGACAGAAGCAACGGGCTTTAAGTCCGTCCGCCTTATAAACATGCCACTTGCCGTTTCTGTCTTGCGCTTTGAGTTTTACCGTTTCGGGGCGCAGGGTAATTCCGCTTTCGCCCGGCAGAGAAAGGCAGCCTTCTTCTTCAAGCTGCTGACCCGAGCGCTCGGTTATTTCGGGATTGATAAGTTCAATATAACCGTCGCCGCAGTCTATAACAACTATTCTTCTGAGAACTCCCACTTGCACGGCGGCAAGACCGACACCGTTTGCGGAATACATTGTTTGTTTCATATCATCAAGGAGGGTATGAAGCCTGTCATCAAATATCTCAACAGGGCGGGATTTTTTATTTAAAATCGGATCTCCGACCTTGACTATGTTTCTTAAAGCCATCAATTCACCTTTATTTATATTATTGACTCCGGGTTCATATCCGCCGTTACGGTAACAGAAGAAAATTCGGATTTAGCTCCGAAATCAATAAGGATTTTCGAAATCATTTCACGCATATTGCGGTTGTTGTGACATTTAATAATTAATCTGTATCTGTACTTATTGCTTATTTTTGAAACCCTCGCGGGTCGCGGACCGAGACAGATGATTTTTTCATTTCTGTACTCACCGCCGGTATAATCCATAACCATATTAAGCGCCTGTCGCGAAGCGGCTTTAACTTTGATTTCGTTTTCACCGATAAAAGTCAGAACGCAGATGTCGCAGTATGGCGGATAAATAAGTGATTTGCGGATTTTTATTTCGGTATTGAAAAATTCTTCATAATCCTGTTTGGCCGCGAGGCGGATAATGCTGTTTTGCGGTGTAATGGTTTGTATAACCGCTCTGCCTTTGTTTTCACCTCTTCCGGAACGGCCGACAACCTGAGTGAGCAGAGAGAAGGTTTTTTCAAGGCTGCGAAAATCATCATTGTACAACTGCTGATCAACAGATATAACGCCCACCAGCGTTACCGTGCTGAAATCAAGACCTTTGGCAACCATCTGCGTGCCGACCAAAATATCATATTCTCTGTCGGCAAAACGGCGCAGCATACGCTCATGGGAATCCTTGCCTGTTGTTGTGTCGGTATCCATACGGAGAACTCTTGCCTCGGGTATAAGCCGTGAGAGCTCATCTTCAATTTTTTGTGTGCCGTAGCCTGAATAGCGAACACTTTTTTCTCCGCATTCGGGGCAGTCCGTTCTGAAATCTTCGGAATAGCCGCAATAATGGCACATAAGCCTGTTGTTGGCATGGTGATATGTCATTGAAATTGAGCAGTACGGGCAGGTAATGACATGACCGCAGGAGTTACAGGCGACGAATGTGTTAAACCCCCTCCTGTTTATAAGCAGAATTGACTGCATGGAGTTTTTAAGGTTTTTCTTTAATTCGTCAAGAAGCTTGAGACTGATAATCGTTGAGCCCTCTGCCATCTGCTCACGGAGCATATCCACGGTAATAACCTCCGGCAAAACAGCGTTGCCGAAACGGGTGTTGATTGTTTGAAGCGAATATCTGCCGCTTTTTGCGTTTGCGTAGCTTTCAACGCTCGGTGTGGCTGACGCGAGAAGCAAAAGACAGTTGTTTTTTGAGACTCTGAATTTCGCAACTTCCTTCGCGGAATACCTTGGGCTCTGCTCTGATTTGTATGTGTGCTCCTGCTCTTCGTCAATGATAATAAGACCTATATTTTCAACCGGAGCAAAAACCGCGCTTCTTGTTCCGACTATTATTGTTGCCTCTCCTCTTTTGGCGCGCTTCCACTCATCGAGTTTTTCGCCCGCGGAAAGCGCGCTGTGAAACACAGCGACTTTTTTGCCGTAACGCCCGCTGAAGCGCGACACCGTCTGCGGTGTAAGCGCGATTTCGGGCACCATAACAATAACGGATTTGCCGTTCTCAACAGCTTTATCGATAGCTTTGAGATAAACCAGGGTTTTACCGCTGCCGGTAACACCGTACAGAAGGCAGACCTCCGGCTTACCGGTACTCATCAGCCGCTCAATATTATTGAAAGCTTTTTGCTGAATGTCAGACAAAGCGATCTCTTCTTCGGCAGACACACTGCTGTATGTGTGTTTCGGGGTGCGCAGAACCTCAAACTCAACCGTGTGGGCAACCCCGTTTTTGAGCAGTGCCGACGGTACGGCCGGTGTGACACCCGTATAGTAACATATCTCTTTTATTGTGGCGCATCCGACATCGGTCAAAAAATCAATAACGGTTTTTTGTTTTGCCGTAATTTTTATATCATCGGGTATTTCTTCATTCAAGGACAGCATTTTTACGGAAGCGTCCCCTGTGTTGCGTACGGCATCCATATTGCAGAAAAGCACGCCTTTTTTGACAAGATCATCGGGAGTTTTGCAATCCGACGCGAGACCGAGAGCTTTAAGCACGGCATCGCGCTTGACATAACCTGATTTTGAGGCAACATAGTTATAGACCTCAGCCTCGGTTGGGTTGAGATTTTGCACGGCTTCTTTATTGCCCGCATCGGTATATGAAACAACCATACGGTGGTTTATTCCCGTAGGCAAAATTGCTTTTGCCGCTTCATACAATGTGCAAAATGTGCGATCCTTGAGCCAAAAAACCAATTCAATCATTTC
>ONON01000160.1 GCA_900319455.1 uncultured Eubacteriales bacterium | reverse complement strand
TGTTCCCGATGAAATCAATCACCAAAAACGTAATCAGAAAAGCGCTCGATACATATCATGTTGACCTTATTGTATTAACGGGCGACAATATCTCAAGCAGTTCCATTGTCAAGCCCTATGCAGCTCTGGCAATCAACGAATTTATGTCGATTTATGAGAAATACGGCATCCCCGTAGTTATGGTTTACGGCAACCATGACGATGAGAGAACAACTGCCGACAAGGCATATCAGCTTTCTGTTTACGAGAGATATAAATGCTTCATCGGCTGCGCGGGCGAGGATTTCGGCGAGAGCAATCTCGGCACCTATTATGTTCCGATATATTCGTCAACCGATAAAAACAAAATGGTAAACAACATCTGGATGATTGACTCCGGCACCTACAACGAAGAAAACGATCTCGGCGGTTACGGCTGCGTTACAAAGAAGCAGATTGAATGGTATAAATCAACCTCCGAAAAGCTGGAGCGCGAAAACGGCCGTAAGATTCCGTCTCTTATGTTCCAGCATATAGTCGTTCCCGAAATCTGGGACGCTCTCGATGAACACGACGAACAGGTTGAGGGCAGTGTAGGCCACAGCGGCAAATTCTATACCCTTCCCGAAGGCGCAAAAGGCACCCTCGGCGAAACGCCTTGCCCGCCCAACTACACAAACGGTCAGTTTGACGCCGTTCTTGAGCGCGGCGATGTTATGGCTATGTTCTTCGGCCACGACCATGTCAACACTTATGAAGTCAGCTACAAAGGCGTTGACCTTTGCAACACACCCGGTGTCGGTTTTCGCTCATACAACAGCATTGATGAGGGCGTGCGCCTCATAACCCTTGATGAAAACGAACCTGACACCTACGAAACGGAAGTTGTTTCATATTTTGACCTGTTTGATGAAAATGACGAGGTCGCGTACAATCAGTTTATGTCGGAGTCGAGAATTGTTGATGATTCCGAGCATTTCGGTTATTTTATCAAATATGTTTTCGCTCTCATAAAATCAATTTTTACTTTCTGATTATTTGCTCAATAAGGGCAAAAACCGGGTGGCGATATGTGGCTTAATGTTTTTGAAGGCTTGATGATTCCCTTCGCCGGCACGGCATTGGGTTCCGCCTGTGTTTTCTTTATGAAAAAAGAGCTCGGCAGAAATATGCAAAGAGCTCTCACCGGCTTTGCTTCGGGAGTGATGGTTGCCGCGTCAATATGGAGCCTGATTATTCCGTCAATGGAATTTTCGGCGGAAAAGGGCAAACTTGCTTTTTTGCCGAGTGTTATCGGTTTCTGGCTCGGAATACTTTTCCTGCTCCTGCTTGACAGTATTATTCCGCACCTGCACCTTTATGCCGAAAAGGCGGAAGGTGTTAAAAGCAAAGCTGCGAAAACAACAATGATGCTGCTTGCGGTCACGCTTCACAATATTCCGGAGGGAATGGCTGTCGGCGTGATTTACGCGGGTCTGCTCTCGGGTGGCGGCAAAATAAGCGTCGGCGGGGCGCTTGCGCTCTCGCTCGGCATAGCTATTCAGAATTTTTCGGAAGGCGCAATTGTTTCAATGCCCGGTCACGCGGAGGGCAAGTCAAAAGCAAAGTCGTTTTTAGGCGGAGTGCTCTCCGGAGCGGTTGAGCCTCTGGGAGCGTTGCTCACGGTTCTTGCCGCCGGGCTGATTGTACCCGCTATGCCCTATTTTCTTTCATTCGCGGCGGGCGCGATGATTTATGTTGTGGTGGAAGAACTTATACCCGAAATGTCGCAGGGGGAGCATTCCAACATAGGCGTTGTGATGTTCGCGTTAGGCTTTACCGTTATGATGGCGCTTGATGTCGCCCTTGGTTAAAAGGAGGTTTCAATGGTTAAAACAACAGTTAAAATTGAAGGAATGATGTGCGGAATGTGTGAGGCACATATAAACGACACAATCAGAAAAGCCTTTCCCGAAGCTAAAAAGGTTTCCGCCTCAAGAAAAAAGGGCGAAGCGGTTTTTTTGACCGAAAATGAGATTAACGCCGAAGAACTGCGGGCCGCCATAGACAGCACGGGTTATAAATATATTTCCTGTTCATCCGAACCTTATAAAAAACGCGGCCTTTTCGGTTAATATTATTATAATTCTGATTTTGTAACATCACACCCTCTGCGCGTCAGCAAAACACGCAGAGGGTGTTTTTATGCCTGCGTTTTGAAAAAATCAAAAAATTTTCAGATAAAAATGAATAAATCAGAAAGCAGCCTTATCTTATTATATAGAAAGTGTTTTAAAAACCCGGAATATATCTTTTCCAAAACACTTGACATAAAAAGAGAAGGG
>ONON01000232.1 GCA_900319455.1 uncultured Eubacteriales bacterium | reverse complement strand
CGCAATTAAATACTAAACAACAAAAAACTAAACAAACAAATACTAAACAAGTAAAAGACAGTTCTTACGAACTGTACTCTGCTCTCGGTGTGAACAACATAAAAACCGCCGCATTGATGGATAAAAAAGCAGTTAAGGAGAAAGAAATCCGGCGGAAAAACCCGCCGGAATCACAGTGCTTATTTTGTGAAAATCGAAAAAATTCTGAAGAATATGCCGATTATTTTCCACAGGAACGACAAATCAAGTTTTGAAGCGAGCAGGTTAAAGAATGAGCCCGCGCCTGAACCTCCTGTTTTGCTTATCGCGAAGCTGTCCGCCCTTTCCGCCTTGCCGTCAATAACCTTGTAAGCGTCATAATAGAGCGTGTCGCCGTCTGTCTGAACAGCCGCGAACATGGGAGCGTCGGGCACAAATGAAACTTCCGCATCGGGGAAATCACCCGATGTGCTGTTTACCGCGGCCGCTCTCTTTACTCCCGCCGTTCCGGGCAGAGCGTAAACCGTACCCTGAGGATTGACCATCGCCTTGTATTGCGAGCCGTTATAAGTCACATTGTCTTTTCCGCTGATTGCCGGCAGGCCGCCGCTAAGCGCTCCCGTTCGCCAATAAACACAATCCTGACCCTGCAAAACAAGGTCAACCCCGAGATAGGGCAGAAGGCCGTTCAACTGCGCGCGTATGTTTTTATTCTCCTTGGCGGTGCTGTTCGCGCCGTTTGAGTAAATCGCTTTTGGCAGAACAACAACCTTCCAGTCGGCATCGCTTGAGGAAACATCCTCTTTGAGCCAGTTGAGCTGGGGTTCACCGAGCTTTTTATCCGCTAAATTGTTGGTGTTGAGCACGGTGAAGTGGATGTTGTTGTAATCGTAGGAATAATAAACGCCCGTGTCGGTTTTTTGCACCGGAACATTCGCGAGGCTGAAATATTCGCTGACATAGCCGCCCGCCTTCTCTCTCGCTCCGGCGGCGGGCATAAAGAAGGTGTTAATCAGACTGTCTGCGGCCGTGTTGAAAAAACTCTTCCAGTGCTTGCAGTTTTTGGCAAGGGTAACCTGACTGCCCGCCGAAACAACAAATTTCGCGTCGGGAACGGTTTTGAACGCCGTTTTAAGCACATCGGCGAACACGCCGTACTGCGTGTCATTCTGCCCCTGCATATCGGCAAGAGCTATAAAGGCGGTTTTATCCGTATTGTCAGCCGTCTGAAGCGTTCCCGTCTCACTCCACCAGCCGCGCGAGGCGTCGCCTATGCGGTAGCTGTATTTTTTGCCCGGCTCAAGGTTTGAAACGGTTACATAATGGCGGGTGTATTCTTTGTTAAAATCGAGGAAGGCTATAATGCCCAGATCCGCCCCGGGGTAGCTTATTGTAACGGTTTTGCTGCTTGATTGAATATCAAGCCCGTCGTTCGCTCCCCTGCCGAACGATGGATTTTCGCTGTAAGGCACAATCTCAATATCCGAGGCTGTTACGCTGTATTTTGTAAGCCAGGTAAAATTCGCCTGTGTTGAGCAATCCGCTCCGGGCGTAACGGCTATATCGGAGGGCAGGCGGTAGTTGTCGGCGGTTGCCTCAACCTTTTCTTTGCCGGAATAAACAAGTGTATAGTCGCCGTCAACTTTTTCGGTCGGGTTTTTGTCTATAAGCAGGGTGCCTACCATCCACGAGACGGTGTGACCCCATGCCTGCATTTGTGAAGGCGTGAAATGCTCGTTGCCTATGAGTGTGTCAATAATATTGTCAACGGATGAATATTTTTCGGGCACAAAAACAATGCCGAGCACCGAGGTAACAAGGTTGAGAAAGCTGTTGTCGCCGCCGAGCAGAGCCTCGGTAATGCCCTGAAGAATGTCGCCGAGCACGGCAAGGGCGGTACCGTCGGGGAAAAGCTCACCGGGGTTGAAATCAAGGTTAGCGAGAACTTCATTAAGCGCGAAATCCTCAACCACGGTTTTACGAAGCAGAGTGAAGAACTCCTGAGCAAGCTCTCCCGTTTCAAACCTGTCAAGCACATCCTGAATCATCGGGTCGGCTGAAATATCCTCATCTCCGCCGTAATATGAGAGCAGTGCCGTCTGAGCGAATTCGTCAAGCGTTGTGGGCCCGTTGGGATTTCCGTGGCCTGTTTTTTCATAATAAAGGGTGCACGGCTTGTCGCTGACCTCAAAGCTGAGAAGGGTGTTAAGAAGGTCGCTTACTACCTCAAGAGTGTGCTCGCGGTCATTTATATACCTTGCGTCAATCTGACTGCCGAGCTCATTTATAAAGCCCATAAGGTTCTGACTTACAGTCAGTATTTCGGTGCTGCCTATTTGCAGCCCGTTTGTACCGAGGGCGTTTGTAATTATCTCTTCAAGGTTAATTCCTTTTTCGGAAAGGAAGCCCACAAGGCCGCCCGCTTTCTGAATTTGCGGGAAGTAATTTCTGATTACGCCGAGAATGGCGCTGTAAGCGAATTCATAAATATCCTTGCCGAAGGTCATATCGTATGAGCTTGTGTATTTGAACGGCTGAGCGTATGTGATTGTTTCGCCGTTTCTCACATAGGAGACAGGCGACAGCTCATCAACGCTGTGGCTGCGCATATCCATGGAAATCTCATCGCCCGCGGCGGTGAATTTGGCAATTCGCATTTCATTCGGATAGCCGGTGAGCGTTGCTGTGAGCAGGTCTGTTACTCTTTCTCCGTTATCGTTTACATAAGAGGCTGTGTCGTGTGAGTGAAGGTGACCGGTGAACACATAGTGAATGCCGGTATCGGCGTAGGTGTCGCAGACATACTCCCAGTTGTCTATAACAAAAGCGAAGAAGGTAGCCTCCTCAATATCCATATGCTGAACTATGTTGTGGTGCTGCATAAACACGATTTTATAACCGTTTTCTTTTGCGTACGCGCCCTGGTCCTTAATCCAGTTCATAAGGTCTTTGCCTATCATACCGTCTGTTACATGCTCGTTTGTCGGCGCGCCGTTGTCAGTGGAATATTTGTTTGAGTCAACGGCAATAAGCATAAAGTCATCGTTGAGCTTCCAGGAATATGACAGACCGCCGCCGAGCTTGCCACTTTTGGGATGAAAACGCGAAATGCAGTCCGGGTCGTTTTCATCATAGCCGAAATCCTTATAGATTTTCTCAAAATCCGCAGGCTGTGTCTTTTTGGCTTTTACGGATTTTTCACCGCTGTAATCGGTTGCATTTGAATTGCGGATGTCGTGGTTGCCGGGAATGACAAACACGGGTATTCCCGTTTCCTCTTCAAAAGCGGCGAACTTCTCAGCCATTTCAATGTGTGATTCATATTCGCCGTCTTTGGTAATATCGCCGGGCACAAGCACATAGGCGCTGTTGTTCAGCTTTGCCTCCTGCAGGTAATGCTCCGAAACCTCAAGGGCACGGTCAACAAGGGCACCTGCCTGCTCCATTTCGCGGTGTGTTGTTTCAAGGTAGTTCGCCCACGCCGCGCTGTTAACATCATAGAGCTTGTCGGAAAGGTAGTGCATATCCGAAAATACGGCGAAGGTTGCCGATGTGGCTGCCGCCCTTGCCCTTATTACAGGCACCGTCACCGCGAGAACGGTGATGGACATAATTACGCAAAGAGCTTTGAACAGTTTTGATCTTTTCATTTTCAATCTCCGTTTCGGTTAATAAAAGCGGGTTAAATCTGCTTCATAAGCGGGCCAATGCCTTTGATTGCCCTGGGAATATCGGAAAGAATCATTCTCAACCCCTTACCGGGCTTGTCTCCGTTAAGTATGCGCAGAAGGCCTGCCGCCATCTTTTCGCTGAAAACGCCGCCCGACATTGAGATAAAGTTGCGTATTGGGGTCTGGGTGGCGATGCCTATAGCGAAATCCGCACCGGGCCCTTTTACAAACACGGGTATCATCTTGTGCATAAGGTTGTTTATTCTGCCGCCCCATTTGGTGTATGACGATGTTTCAAAACTGTCAACAACGGTAAGCGGCGTGCTTCTGTCTCTCTCGGTGGGAGGAATGGGTCTGCCGAGAACGGCCGTGAACTGATCGTCCGGAACAGACTGAACCTTGCCTGTGTAATATACCGGAGCCGTTTCGCGGTAATCGGGAATTTCGACCGGCGCGGCTGTAACATTGACACTGCCGGTAAGTCTTATATCCGCGCTCGACGCGCCTACATAAATATTGAAGATGCCGCTTTCAACACACCAGCCGTTTGTTTTTACATTGAAAAACGCGAATGCGCGTTTGTTAAGCGTAATTGTTATTGCCTTTTCCTCTCCCGGCTTAAGCCAAATCTTTTTAAAGCCTTTGAGTTCCTTCACGGGGCGGAAAATCGTGCTTTCCGGATCACCCACATAAAGCTGTGCCGTTTCAAAGCCGGCG
Source organism: uncultured Eubacteriales bacterium (assembly GCA_900319455.1). GTDB lineage: Bacteria > Bacillota > Clostridia > Oscillospirales > Acutalibacteraceae > CAG-177. The sequence continues at coordinate 3,051 of ONON01000232.1, read as the reverse complement.
ACGGAGCCTGTGTTTTTCACTCTGAACGACACGCTGAGAGTGTCGTTCTCATCCATATCCGTTTTGTCAATATAAAGCCCGGAATACTCAAATGTTGTGTATGAAAGGCCGTAACCGAACGGGTAGCGCACGCTCTGCCCTGCCTTTTCGTAATATCTGTAGCCGATATAGACGGATTCTCTGTATTCAACTGTTGCGATGTTGCCGGGGAAGTTGTTGAACGAGGGATTATCCTCAAGCTTTTCGGGGTAGGTTTCCGCCAGTTTGCCGCTCGGATTGACTTTGCCCAGAACAATATCAACAACCGCGCCCGCGCCTGCCTGGCCGCCGAGATAGGAGTTGAGAATCGCTCTGACGCTGTCATTATCCCAGTCAAACTCAACGGGAGCGCCGCCGGAGAGAATAACAACAATGTTTTTGTTCACAGCCGAAACCGCTTTAACAAGCTCAATGTGAGCGTCCGGCAGCTTCATATGTGTGCGGTCGAAGCCCTCGGATTCATAATCCTCCGTAAGGCCGATGAAAAGAAGAACCGTGTCTGCGTTTTTCGCCGCGGCAACTGCCTCTTCTATGTGGGCGGGATTTTTCTTTGCCTTGGCGAGTGTGCGTTCATAGCCCTGCGAATATGTAGCGTTAACGCCTGCCGCGACAAGAATATCATAAGCTCCGTCAAGGTGGGTGGGGTTAATCTGAGATGAGCCCGCGCCCTGATATCTGGGTGTTTTCGCCATTTCGCCTATAACGGCAACCTTCTTTGATTTATCCAGCGGAAGAATACCGTCGTTCTTCAGCAATACCATTGATTGCTCGGCAATCTCTTTTGCGAGAAGATGGTCTTTCTCCTCATCAAACTCAAAGCCCTCTTTTTCGGCCTTTTCCGCTCCGTCGGCGGCTTTTTTGATAAGCTCAAGGATTTTAAGCACTCTCTCATTGAGAAGCTCCTCGCTGATTTTGCCCGATTTTACGGCGTCGAGAATTTTGCGCGTGCCCGCTCCGCTTGAGGAAGGCATTTCAATATCGTTGCCCGCGACAAGGCCGTCATCCCTGTTGTTGCAGGCGCCCCAGTCGGTGACAATTGCGCCTTCAAAGCCCCAGTCATCGCGCAATATCTCTGTTTGCGTGTGCGCGTTTTCGGAGCCGAATGTGCCGTTGATTTTGTTGTAGGAGTTCATAACTGTCCATGGCTGAGCCTTTTTAACGGCTATTTCAAAAGCGGGAAGATATATTTCACGCAAGGCGCGTTCGTCAACAACGCTGTCGCCGTTCATACGGCGCGATTCCTGATCGTTTGCGCAGAAGTGTTTAAGGGATGTGCCCACTCCCCTTGACTGAACGCCGTTTATAAATGAGGCCGCAAGCTCGCCCGCGAGAACGGGGTCTTCAGAGAAATACTCAAAATTTCTGCCGCAAAGGGGTGAACGCTTCATATTGACGCCGGGGCCGAGAAGCACGCCGACTTTTTCTTTAAGGCATTTTCCGCCGAGGGCTTTGCCCATTTTCTCAAGCAAGTCGGGATCCCACGAGCAGGCTGTTGTAACAGCGGTGGGAAAGCAGATTGAGGGCACGCTTGCGCTGAGGCTGGAGCCCTTTTTCTCATAGTCTTTTTTTCTCAATCCGTGAGGCCCGTCGCAAACCATTATTTCGGGAATGCCGAGCCTTTCAATGCCTTTAAGGTGCCAGTAATCCTTGCCGTCGCACATAGCAGCCTTTTCTTCAAGAGTCATAAGAGCGAGCAATTCTTTGGGGTCTTTCATTTAACATCCTCCAATATATTGTCTGTATTTTTATTTGTGCTTTCAACCGATTTGAGCTTTTTGCGAATAATATCGTTGCGGTGCCGCGCCTCGTCAAGAGTCTGACCCGCCTCATCGATTTTTTTGCGGGCTTTTGCGAGAACATCGCCGAATTTTTCATACTGGTCGCGTGCCGCCGCGAGCTGTTCGCGCACTTCATTTGCCTTTTCGTTAACCGCGATTGCCCGAAAGCCCATTGAGAGAGAATTGAGCAGAGCGGTGATTGTTGTCGGTCCGGCCACCATAACACCGTAATCGGACTGGATTTTTTCAATAACCGGCCTTTCACTTGCCACAACCTCGGCAAAAAGGGCGTCGGTGGCAAGGTATAGAACCGCGTAAGGTGTGGTTCTCGGAACATTTATGTATTTTGAGACCTTTTTCGCCTCCGAAACAACTCTGTTTTCAAGCGCTTTTCTCGCCGCTTCAAGAGCTGCCGCGTCGGCACTGTCGGCGGCGGAGCATACTCTTATGTAATCCTCCATAGGGAATTTGGAGTCAACGGGCAGATAAACCGCCGAGCCGTCGGAGGACGGCATTTTAACGGCAAATTCAACTCTGTCTGCCGAGCCTTCAACCGCGGCGAAATTTGTTTCATACATACCGGGAATGGTCTGGTCGAGTATGGCGCCCAACTGAACCTCCGCCCAGGTGCCTCTCGCCTTTACATTTGTAAGTACCCTGTTGAGCGAGGTGACATTTGAGGTGATTGAGCCGGAGAGTTCCTTCATCTCACCGATTGATTTATTGACATTTTCAAGCCTGTCAGACACGGCTTTGAATGAGGAGTTAAGCCTTGATGTCAGGGTGGATGTGAGCTTTTCATCAACGGTAAGGCGCATTTCCTCAAGCTTGCTCTCGTTACTCAGGCGCATTTTCTCAGCCGCCTCGGAGTTGCTTTTGCTGATTTTTTCAAGACTCTCACCCACCGAAATAAGAAGCCTGTTCTGGTAGTCGGTGTTTCGCAGATTCATCTGCTCAAGCTTGTCGCTCATAGCGCGCAGGCTTTGCGCCGTTTCACTTCTCTGCGCCTGCTGTAAAGCGAGAGTTTCACGGCGGGAGCGCTCAAATTCGGTGTCTATATTTTCGGTCAGGGCGTTGATTTTCTCATCCGTAACAGCGAATTTTTCGGCAAGAGCGCCGCCGGCGGCCGGTTTTTTTAAAAGAAGAGCGACAAGAAGTATTATAATGATGACCGAGAGAGCGATAATTATGTACAGTTCCGTTTTTTACGCCTCCTCTCCCGATTATAAAGAAT
>ONON01000159.1 GCA_900319455.1 uncultured Eubacteriales bacterium | reverse complement strand
TTTACAAATAAATCCGCAAACACGGTGTTCAACGGCGTTGCGGTGCTTGAGCCGGGCGAGGGGCTTGTGCTCAATGAGAACAAAGCCTCAATAACAATCGGCACAATAAAGCCGGGAGCGACAACGGCGGTAACCGTTCACCTTAAAGCCGCCTCGTCTGTTTCATCGGCAAATCTCGAACTTTCCGTGTCGTTTAAATACAGCTATGATGACGGCGGCGCAAGGCAGGAGGCGACCGAGAGCGAGAAGCTGATTATTCCCTGTTCAAAAAGCGGCGGCAGCGCGAAAAGCGATTCGCCCGCGACGCCGAATATTATTGTTTCCGGCTACAGCTACGGCGGCAAAAGCGTTTCGGCGGGTGAAAAATTCAACCTTTCAATAACATTCAAAAACACCAGTTCCGAAACGGCGGTTGAAAACATTGTTATGTCAGTCGCGACTGATGAAAACATCTCCATCACATCCGGTTCAAACGCATTTTATATTGCAAAAATCGCGCCCGGGGCGTCGCAGCGGCAGACGATGGAAATGCAGGCTCTTGCCAACGCCGTAACAGGTTCCGCGAAAACAACGGTAACCTTTACCTATGAATATGTAAAAGGCTCGGAGCGCGTGTCATTCCAGGCAAGCGAGAGCCTTTCGATTCCCGTATATCTGCCTGACAGATTTTCAATACTCAAGCCCGAAGAAATTGAGGCGGAGCAGGGCAAAGAGATAAACCTGTCAATTCCTTATATCAACAAAGGCAAGGGCTCGGCAAGCAATGTCAGCGCCGAACTTGTTTTTAAAAACCCCGATGATGTGTTTATTGAGAATTCGTCGCAAAATCTCGGAAATATTGAGCCGGGCAAAAGCGGAACAATTGACTTTTTCTTCACACCGAACATCACGGGCACGCTCTCTTACAAGGTCATTGTAACCTATGAAGACGATATGTCATTTGAAAAAACCGTTGAACTGCCGTTTGAAACGGAAGTAGCCGAAAGCGCCGAGGATTTCGGCGAAGGCGGGTTTATGGGCGAAGAGGATTTTGAGGAAGAGGCGGGGCTGCCTTTGTGGGCGAAAATTCTGATAATTGCCGGAGCGTCAGCCCTTGTTATTTCCGGTGCTGTTGCTGCGGTTGTGTTAAAAAAGAAAAGCAAAAAAAAGAGCAACGACATTCCCGATGACTTTGACTGGGATAACCGGGAGAACTGAAAATGAGTATAAGAGATACACTGTCAATGTGTTTCGGCAATCTTATGCGCAGAAAGGGCAGAACTTTTCTTTCTGTTCTCGGCGTTGTAATCGGCTGCGCCTCCATTGTGTGTATGATGTCAATCGGCGTGGGAATAAACAACTCACAGCAGGCATGGCTTGATGAAATGGGCGACCTTACCTCCATTGATGTTTTTGAGAATTACAATACCGGCCAAAAACTTGATGATGATCTTATTGACAGCATAAAATCAATTCCGCATGTTAAGTTTATTGCCGCAAAGCAAACTCTCGGCGATCAGCTTTCTCCGACAGTCAGCGCAGGCAGCGGCGGCAGATATATAAGTGAGTACGCGAGCGTTGCCGCTTATGATTCCGAAACACTGCAAAATCTGGGCCTACAGCTTAAAGACGGCTCTCTTCCCGAAACCAAAGGCTCGGTTGCGATAGGCGAAATGTTTGAATATTCGCTCAAAGACAGCAGGCGCCCCGAAGGGAAGAATATGATTTCTTACTATGACGAGAGCACCTATGAGCCTTATCCGGAAGAAGAGAGACCGGACCCGTATGTTAAGCTTACAGGTGACAAAATAGAAATCGGCGTTCTCGATGAATACGGTAAAACGGCTTATTCGGAGGAATTCAGAGTGACAGGCAGGGTCAAGCAGGATTATAGCATCTGCTATGAATCGGATTCGGGCGTAATTATGCAGTCTTCCGACCTTGCCGCGTTCAGAACGGCGGCGGAAAAAGCGCTTAACCTGAAAAGGTCGAAGCCTTCTTACAGTGAATTGAAGGTGTTTTGCGACGGCCTGGATAATGTTTCCGGCGTTGAAGAAGAAATCAAAACCCTCGGCTATGAAACAAACTCCATGAACAGTATGCGCGAATCAACGCAGGAAGAGATGAACACCATTCAGCTCGCTTTGGGCGGAATAGGAGCGGTAAGCCTTATTGTTGCGGCAATAGGCATTATGAACACTATGATAATGTCTGTTTCCGAAAGAACAAAAGAGATAGGCATAATGAAGGCTCTCGGCTGCTATGTTGCCGATATAAGAAAGCTGTTTTTGCTTGAAGCCGCGTCTATAGGTATGATTGGCGGTATATTGGGTTCTGTTTTCAGCCTGGCGGTGTCGGTGCTGATTAATATTGTTTATATGTTCTCGCAAAACGGCGGGGAACAGACTGAGCCGCTGCTTAAATATGTTTTATCATCACCCGAAAGAATATCTGTAATACCCGTGTGGCTTTTTCTGCTCGGAATGCTCTTTTCAATGCTTATAGGTCTTGTGTCGGGCGCTTATCCCGCGATGAAAGCGGTTAAAATCTCGCCTCTTGAGGCTATGAAAAACGAGTGATTGCTTTTTGAAAGGTTAAAAATGAATAACAATCCGGCGGCGGCTCTCAGATGAGAACCGCCGCTTTTTCGTTGCCGTTTTGCTTGTTTTCGCGCACTGTAAATGCAAAAGCCGCTGAATTCAATCAACGGCTTTCAAATGAAAATTGAAATTTTACTCATTGAGTGCTGCAAAGCGTCTTGCAACATCATCTATGCTGAATTCGGGATAGTCTTTAATGTATGTGCGAACAGTGTCGTGAAACGGCTCTGACCAATTGGGAGATATTCCCTTTTCCCCCGCAATCGCGCCGGCGATACTGCCTGCTGTTGCGGCGGTGCAGTCGTTATCCAGACCCAAACCGACGGCGAAAGAAATTGTTTTGCCGACATCATTCCCGCCGAGATGCAGCGCAATCAGAATGAGGCAGGCGTTATTGATTGTATGCACACAATGCATTCCCGGAAATTTTTCATCTACAAGTTTTCTTCCGGTATAAATATCATCAATAACAGGCAGAACAGACAGAGCCCATTCCATAGCTTTATAAAGTCTGCTTGTTCGCGGTATTTCTCTCATACCTGTTTTTACCGCTTCAACGCCGTTGTTACATGTAAATGCGGCGGCAACGGCGGCGGCAAAGAGCATTTCACCGTAGATTCCGTCACGCCGATGCGTTAAATATGCGTCCTGATACGCAGCCTGTGCCGCAGAGTGAGGATCACCCGCATTTGCGTAACCGAAGCCGTCGGCACGGATTAAAGCCCCGATGAGATTGGAATAAGGGTTATTGTGAATTGCCGCTTCTTTCGGCACAATGCCGTTGCGGAGATTGTCAAGAGCCATTTCTTCCGCGGTGCAGGCCATCGGCAGATATTCTTTCCAGAAGGCGCCGACATCGTCAGTGGTAAATGTTTTTCCGTAACGCTCCATAATCAGCAAAGACATAAGAGTGTAGGTAACATCATCGTCGCGCGGGCATCCGTTCATCTCATCCCGCTGAGCTGTCTGCCAGGTTTCGCCGTAGTGTGTGCGCCATGGTTCTCCGACGGTTTTCCAATAATCGGTCGGCGGAAAACCGCCGCCTTCATAAGCGGCTTTTTTCTGCATATCCTCAACACTCCGGTTTTCAACCGGAATGCCGAGCGTACAGCCTGCGAAGCGTCCGAGCAGAGCGCCTTTGATTTTTGAGGTCAGGTTTTTTACGGGTTGCTTACCGTTGCCCCCCTGTGAAAGGGCAACAATCGCGTTGTAGTCATCAGGCGCCTCGCTGTCAAACGCGGTTGCAAGCAAACGGTTCATTTGCGTTTGCGCCGAGACGATTTGCTTTTCCACGCCTTCACGCAGCAACGCAAGCTCCGTTTCGCTGCAGTCATATTCTGTTAAAAGGTTGCTGTAATCCTGCAGTGTCTGCAGTTTTTGTATCAATTCCCGATAGGAAAGATATGACATACCGTATGCCCCCGATGTTTGTTAAACCGGAAATATTCTTATTATCTGAAAGCGCGGATAATCTCAACTATGATGTTGTAAATTTTTGTTCCGCGCAGGAAAAGAACCAATCTTTCGGCAAGGCTCGGCGTATGCTCTTCGGCATTGAAAGTAAGCGGCTGTGTTCCGTCGTCAATAATAAGCGCCTGTGTAAGGCAAATTCCGCCTTCGCCTAAAATCTCGGCTCTGATATATCGGAAATCTTCACTGCCCTCTATTGAGTCAAGATCCAGAACGATTGGATCGGCGCCGGCTTCGCTCTTCATAATAACTTTTCCGTTCGCGATCCACTGTATTTCATCGGCGTTTTCAACGGTGACAGTAACCTTGTGCCCATCCACCTCAACGCTGTTGAACATCGGATAAGGAAGGCCCTTGCCTCTGACATCAATATCCTCTTTGGGGCCTATCTCATAAACATCATTGCCGGGGAGGCACTTTGACACGCAGAAGAACGCGCCGGACTGCATGGTCTTTTTGACCTCTTCCTGTGTGTTTTCTTTCATCATAAACACGCTGAAAGAGCTGTCGCAGTTTAAAAGGGAGTGCGCGTCTGTGTTGCTGAAGCCGATAACCGTTCTGCCGTAGGGCAGACAGTACATAAGAAGCTGATCCCACAGCACTCTGTCATAGCGGGTTACGGAATTTACCTCGTTAAGGGCTTCTATGCCGAGACAGCTTTTATATTTCAGCAAAAGGTTGCCGAAAAAACTGACCGTTTTGGGGTCTGTCACAACCTCGGGATGCTCGTTGGAATCAAGCACGTCTCCGGGGTGGTTGATATGAGAAAGCGCACCGTTGTCTTCAACAAATCTCAAGGCGTTTTCAATGCCGGCCTCGTTTTCACCCACATAACCGGAAGGATTCAGCAGATTGTTCCCGGAGTAATATCCGGCCATTCCGTTGCCCACATCGCTCGGCAGGAAATATCCGTTGACATGGTTTTTTGAGAGAGTGAGATGATTAAGCTCATTCGCGCCTGTTACGCAGGTCATACCGTAGCCTCTGTTATTATAGGTGCCGGAAGTGATTGCCTCATACTCTTCATCGGAGAGAACACTCAGCTTATTACCCAAAAAATACTGGTACCAGTAAGGAGTAACGAGCTTGGGCTTTTTGTTCCATTCAACGCCGGTAACGGCGTGGTCGCTGAAAGCAACAAAATTATAGCCGAGAGAATAGTATTCCTTTACCATTGTAGGCAGGTCCTCGTCGGCGTCACTCCAGGTTGTATGTGTATGAAGAACGCCCCTGTACGCGCCCCAGGCGTTATCTCCGCTCCATACAACATCCTCATACGGCGATACTATGGTATAATCGGACGCCGCCGAGGTCGCAAATCCGCCGCATACGCTGCCCAGCATAATAACGCTGAGAACTACACATAAAAATTTTTTCATAGACAGGTCTCCTTTTCTCAAAAATGAATATCAGTTTTGTCTATCAAAAACGACAACTTCCGTAACCCTGCTGTCGCTATCATAGTAAATCCCTATACATTTATTATTATAAAAATATATGTCACCGTAAAAACCGGAAAACATCTCGTCGGGCGCTCCCCGGTTATCGTGAATATCTTTTTCTGTTTTATCTTTCAGAAGTTCCGCCACTTCTCCGTCAGCGGTCAGCGACACCGCCTTTTCTTTTGACGGAAATGACGCCGCGCAGGAGGACAGAAGAACAGCGATTATCAATAAGGCAAGTACGAACAACGCACTTTTTTACATAATACGGGCACTCAGATTCCGGTTTGTAAAATAAGTATAGCATAAAAAAATCAAGAATAAAACACTTTTTTAATTCTTTATTTAATTCAGGCAGCGCTGACCGGGCGTTGTTATTCAGATTTTAAAGCAGGTGAGCAAATTATGAAAAACAGAGCCTTTCCCGAACGGTACGGGAGTGGCTCTGAGTTGTTTGAAATTATTATTTGCGCGTTTCGGTGCCGCCGTACAAAAAACAGCTTAATCAGCACAAAACGGCGTCAACAAGATGATAATACGCCTGGTCGCCTTCCATATATTTCTCAAAAGTACCTTTTACGGTTATATCCGTGCCTGGTTCGGGGTAATCGTTCGGGTAGTTGCCGTCTTTAAGAATAAACTCTATGCCCTGCTGACAGCAGGCGGTAGCGTCTTTGATTATGCAAAAATAGTAGATTTCATTGTCATCCGTAGCGAACGCTCCGTTCATTTTTATGGTTTTTCCTAAATAATTTTCCGGCGAGGACATAATGTTATAAACCTCGGAGTAAACCATGGTTCCGCTCATTGCCGACAGGTCAAGATCCACCTCGGAACCGGCAGGCAGAGTAACCGTCTGAAATTCCGCGCCGGCGCTGTTGGGCGCGGGTTGACTTTGCTTCGCGCCGCAGGAGCAGAGCAAAAAAGCAAAAACAAGCGCGAATAAAACACAAAATGCCTTTTTCATTATTTTTTGCCACCTTTTATTAAGCTTATTATATGGAACACAGCGAAAACAGCAATGTCAACCGCGACTATTGTCGAGCCGACGGGAGTGCCGCCGAGTATTGAGATGAGTATTCCCGAAACCGAGCAGCTGACGGAAAGGATTGCCGAGCAAACCGTAACGCTGCGGAAGCTTTTAAAAAGCCTCATAGCCGAGAGCGCCGGGAAAATAATAAGGGCGGAAATCAGAAGGGAGCCCACAAGGTTCATTGCCAGCACAATAACAACCGCGACAATAATCGCAATTGCTGTGTTTGAAGCGCCTGTTCTTGTGCCTGCCGACGCGGCGAAATTCTCATCGAAGGTTACGGCGAAAACTCTGTTATAGAACAGGATGAAAGCCGCCGCCACAACAGCGGAGAGAACAATGCAAAGAACAACCTCAAACCTTGAAAGTGTGAGAATGGATGTTGAGCCGAAAAGTGTTGTGCACACATCGCCCGAGAGGTTTGATGATTTTGAAAAAAGATTCATCAGCAGGTAGCCTATCGCGAGGGCGCCTACCGAAATCATCGCGACAGCCGCGTCGCCGTTTATCTTTGTGCTCTGCCCCGTGCGAAGCAGAAGGATTGCGCATATTACCGTTATGGCAAGGGTTAAAGGCATATCGTTTGTAAGCCCGACAATGGCTGAAACAGCCATCGCCCCGAATGCCACATGAGAGAGACCGTCGCCTATAAAAGAGAAGCGGCGAAGAACAAGGGTTACACCGAGAAGCGAGGAGCAGAAGGCGATGAGAGTTCCCGCGATAAGAGCGTACCTTACGAAGGGGAATTGAAAATACTCAACAAGCTTTGTCAGCACAGCGCTCATACCCCGTCACCGCCTTCCTTTGTAAAATATTCCGCGTGACCGCCCGACACATATTCGTCTTTTGTGCCGAAAAAAACATTTTTGCCTATGTGCAGAATATGATCGGCGTATTTGAGCGCCGCAGCTATGTCGTGCGAAACGGTAATTACGGTGATGCCTTCGCTTTTATTCAGGTTTTCAATAAGGCTGTACATCTCCGCGGTTACTTTGGGGTCAAGCCCCGAAACAGGCTCATCAAGAAGAATGACTTTGCGTGTGGCGCAAAGGGCACGGGCAAGAAGAACCCGCTGCTGCTGGCCTCCCGACAGCTCACGGTAGCATCTGCCCGAAAGCTGAGTTATGCCCATTTTCTCCATATTACGGGCGGCAAGGGCTTTATCCTCTTTTGAATAAAACGGCTTTAAACCGAGATGACCCTGACAGCCGGACAGAACAACCTCTTTTACCGACGCGGGGAAGTCTCTTTGAACAACGGTCTGCTGGGGCAGGTATCCTATCTCATTTTTAAGAAGCCCGTCGCCTTTTGTGATTTTGCCGGAAATCGGGCTTTGCAAGCCCAGCAGTGTTTTTATCAGCGTGCTTTTGCCTGAGCCGTTTTCTCCGACAATACAAAGGTAATCGCCGCTGTTTACTTCAAAATTCAGGTTTTCGATTATAGCCCTGCCCTCATAGCCGAGCGACAGGTTTTCGCATTTTATAAGTGCCATTTTGCGCCTCCGCGAAGTAAAAAATCATTTAAGAAGTGTTTTCAGATTTTCAAGGTTTTCTGTCATTATCGAAAGGTAGTCCGCGCCGTTTTCAACATCTGCCGAGGTAACGGACTGCAGTGAATTGAGTGTGATTATTCCTACGCCTTCGAGCCCCGAAGTTTTTATAACCGTTTCGGCTATTTTTTTGCTGCCGCCCTCAAGAACAACAACATTGCGGGCCCCGAGCGATTTTAATTTGCCGGCAAGGAAGGTGATTGTTTCAAAACTCGCCTCGCTTTCCGCCGAACACCCGGCAAAGGCGGCAAAGTAATCAAGCCCGTAGTCATCAACAAGATAGCGGAATGGGAAACGGTCGCAGAAAACAAGAGTTTTTACCGTTGCGCCCTTAACCGCCGATTTATATTGTGAATCAAGCGCGGTGAGTTTTTCAATATAAGACGCCGTGTTTTGCTCATAAACAGTTTTGTTCGCCGGGTCAAGCCCGCCGAGCTTTTCGCAGATGTGCTCGCAAAGCAGAGCGGCGTTTTTGAGTGACAGCCATACATGCTCGTCGTTTTCTTCCCTGTGGCCTTCCATAAGCTCGTCAAGAACATCTTGCGCCGCGGAGGTTTCGGAAACAAAGAACGGATTTGATTCGGAGTTGTTTAAAGCGTCAAAGCTTTCGCTGCCGAAATAAATATGAAAATGCTCAATTTCATCCGAGGGCTCATGTGCGTGGTCATTGAACTGAACATATTTAGGCGCGGTTTCGGACGAGGTTTCAAACTGATAGCGAACAGATGTAATGTCACCGTCTTCGTCTGTTTTGGTTGAGTAGCCGGCGTAAGTGTACTGTGCCGTTTCAACCGAGCCGTCTTCAAATGTAAAGGATATTGATGAGCCGTCAACGCTGACTTTGGTTGCCTTACACGCCCATTTTCCGGCAAGCTCCGCTTTTATTTCATCAACCGGTTCTCCGTCTTCCTCAGCCTCATGCGCAACATATTCATCAAGCTCGCCGCTGTTTAAAAACGGCAGAATGGATTTCCACTCACCGTTGAACTCGGCAAGTGAGCGATCTTTGATGTCAGCCTCTTCTGTTTCCTCGTGCCCGTGATCATGGTCGTGATCCGCTTCCATACCTTCCTTGATTTCTTCGGCTTTTACTTTATCGCCTAAGGCCTCAAGCAGGTTGATAACAACCATATCCTTGTTGACTGCCTGTTTAAGTGCGTCGGCAACCCAGCTGTCGGATTCGCCGCCCACATACACAAACATATCGCAGGTTGATATTTTAACCATATCGTCGGCGGTGGGCCGGTAGCTGTGAAGGTCAACCCCGTTGTCAAGAAGAAGAGTAAGGTCAACATTGTTGCTTTGTTCGCCGAGAATGTTTTTAATCCAGTCATATTCGGGAAATACGGTCGTGACGATTTTCAGCCTGCCGGTTTCATCGGCAGGTGTGCCGATGCCGCACGACGCGAACAGAGAGCATATAATAAATAAGGATAATAATAAAGAAATTGCTTTTTTCATAAAGTTAAACTCCTTGAGTGAATAATAAATATGTATAAAAACGCAACAAAAAAACAAGGGGAGCATAGCGCGACAAAGTCCGCGTTTACAGCAGACTTACCCCTTGTTTTTCGGTTTATTATTTAATTTGAGAGTTTAACTCTGAGAATAACGGGTGTTGTTCCGGCGCGTAAAACCGTGCGGTGAAGCAAAGGAGCCGCCTTCCCGAACGCGGAGAAAAGACCGAGAGCGAGCACGAGCGCGCAAGGCAAGGCTCCGTGCAGAAAGTTTACGCACGCGGAAACAATAAGGCAGATTTCGCAGTCGGCGCCTGAGCAGTCATGGTCAGCCTCGCCGACTATAACAAGGCAGGAGAAAATCAAAGAAAAGGCAAGCAATACCGCGAGCAGTATTGCGGCAATATTGGTTCGCTTTGCCATAATGCTTCCTCCTTTACCGTTTATCAGAACCTGAAATCTCTGCTGTTTGAGTTTTTAATGTCTTCTATATGCTGTGCCGTAATTTCACGGACTTTATCTTTGGGAATGCGTTTGAGCTCTTCCTCAATAAGCCTGAAGCCCGCCTCTTTTGTTTCGGGCGAGGCATAGTCAACGAGATATTCGGTCAGGGTCATAAGAGCGTTTGGGTGGCAGCAGTTAAGGATCTGCCCGTTTTTGCACAGGCTCATAAACCTGTCGCCCGTTCTGCCTTCACGGTAGCAGGCGGTGCAGAAAGAAGGAACCTGACCGTTGTCAATAAGCCAGTGAATGACTTCATCGAGAGAGCGCTGGTCACTGACATCAAACTGCTCTGTGTCGTGCGGTCTCTCATCGGGAGAATACCCGGCATAGCCGCCGACCGATGTGCGTGAGCCGCCGCTTACCTGAGAAACGCCCACTTTAAGCATTTTCGCGCGAACCTGCTCGTTTTCGCGGGTGGAAACTATCATGCCTGTGTAAGGAACGGCAATTCTTATGCAGGCGGCGATTTTGGTGAACATTTCATCCGAAATGGAATTGTCAAACTCATCGGGGTCAATGTCATCGGCGGGCTTTACCCTCGGCACGCTTATGGTGTGCGGTCCTACGCCGTGAACGGCTTCAAGGTGCTCCGCGTGCATAATAAGACCGGCGAACTCGTATTTATAACTTTCAAGCCCGAAAAGCACACCCAGACCTACATCGTCAATCCCGCCTTCCATGGCTCTGTCCATAGCCTCGGTGTGGTAGGCGTAATTGTGTTTGGGACCTGTCGGGTGCAGATATTCGTAGCTTTCTTTATTGTAAGTTTCCTGAAACAGGATGTAAGTGCCGATACCCGCTTCTTTGAGCTTGCGGTAGTTTTCAACCGTTGTAGCGGCAATGTTGACATTCACCCTGCGTATATCTCCGTTTTTGTGGTGAACGGAGTAAATAGTGTTGATGCATTCAAGGATGTATTCGATGGGGTTGTTTACCGGATCCTCACCCGCTTCGATGGCAAGGCGCTTGTGACCTAAATCCTGAAGGGCAATAACCTCATCGCGAACTTCCTCCTGAGTGAGTTTTTTTCGCGGAATATGTTTGTTTTTAAGGTGATAGGGGCAGTAAAGGCAGCCGTTTACGCAGTAGTTGGAAAGGTAAAGCGGGGCGAACAGAACAATTCTGTTGCCGTAGAAAGCGAGCTTGATTTCTTCAGCTACCTCATACATTTTTTTAATTTTTTCGGGGTTTTCGCAGGCAAGAAGAACTGAAGCCTCTCTGTGCGTGAGCCCTTTGCAGGTGCAGCCGTTGCCGTCCGGATTTTTAACGGGGCGCGCCTTTTCAAGAATAGAGTCGATTAATTCAAAATTGTTTTTGTTTTGCTCGGCATATTCGAGCGTTGCGCGGATTTCTTCATCGTTGATGAACTCCTCCGCTTTGAGTGATTTAGGGTTGTAGATTGCCATGATTTTTCCTTTCTTCGGGGTCAGATAAAACTTCCCCTTCAGCAGTATTGTGATTTATTTGTTTGAGTAAACGATTTTTACACTCACATTGTCGAGCTTGCCTATTTTGCCCGAAAGCGCGGAAATTATATCCTGCGGGGCGTCAAGGGCAATGCTGATAATATTTATATCTTTTGTCTTATAAGGGATTCCCATTCTGCCGATAATGAACTCGCCGTACTCATGAAGCAGGGCGTTGAGAGCTTCGACCGAATCGGGATTTTCAACTATAACAGCCATTATGGCAACTCTTGTTTCCATTATGAGCTCCTTTTTTGTTTTTGCCTGCCGAAGAACCGGCGGGTTCAGTTATTGTCTTCTTCGGGGAAAAAGGCCTTGTGAACAACGGCAACCGCCTGATCGGCGTCATCGGCGTTGATAAGAACGGAGATTTTGATTTCGCTTGTTGAAATCATCTGAATATTGATGTCGGCGGAGTAAAGAGCCTCAAACATTGTTGAAGCGGTGCCGGGATGGGTTTCCATTCCCGCGCCCACAACGGAGACCTTCGCGACATTTGTGTCGCACTTCATTTCAAAATCCGCAATGGCGTCAATGCTTTTGAGGGCTTCTATCGCGGCGGGGCCGTTCGCCTTGCCGACCGTGAAGGCAATATCCTTTGTGCCGTCTCTGCCGACGGATTGAAGAATTATATCAACATTGATATTCTGCGCGGCGAGTTTGCCGAAAATTTTGTAGGCGATGCCGGGAATATCGGGAACGCCGAGAATTGAGATTCTCGCAACATCCGTGTCTTTCGTTACGCCTCTGATAAGCATTTTTTCCATTTTGGTAACCTCCTTAACCAATGTGCCGGGTTTATTTGTGTAGCTTGAAAGAACCTCAAGCTGAACATTGTATTTTTTTGCCATTTCAACCGAGCGGTTGTTGAGAACCTGAGCGCCGAGCGTCGCGAGCTCAAGCATTTCATCATAGGTTATCTCTTTAAGTTTTTTCGCGTTGGGGACTTTTCTCGGGTCGGCTGTATATACGCCTTCAACATCGGTGAATATCTGGCAGCGGTCCGCGTGCATTGCCGCGGCTATGGCCACCGCGCTTGTGTCGGAGCCGCCTCTGCCGAGAGTGGTAATGTCATCGTATTTGCAGATGCCCTGGAAGCCCGCAACTATGACGATGTTTTTGTTTTCAAGCTCAACCTTGATTCTTTCGGTGCGGAGCTTTTTGATTCTCGCGCTTCCGTAAACGGAGCTCGTGTTGAAGCCCGCCTGCCAGCCGAGAAGGGAGCGCGCCGGGCATCCGAGTTTTTCGCACGCCATCGCGAGAAGGGCTATCGAAATCTGCTCGCCCGCGCTCATAAGCATATCCATTTCTCTCTTGGAAGCCTTGTCGTTTATCTCTTTTGCCTTTGCGATAAGGTCGTCCGTTGTGTCGCCCTGAGCGGAAACAACAACCACAACCTGATTGCCCGCCTTGTAGGTGTCGGTGACTATGCGCGCAACATTCATTACGCGCTCGGCGTCTTTAACTGAGCTGCCGCCAAATTTCTGAACTATAAGTGCCATTTATATTAACCTCCGATTAATAATCTGTAATACGGATAACGCTTTCGATTTTCGCGCCGGTGAGAGCCGCGAGTTTTTCACGAAGCTCTTTTTCCGCCGCTGCGGGAGTGACAAACGCCGCCTCATTATCGGGGGCGTTATCCCGGTGAAGGGCTTTTACACCGCCGAAAACGGAGTTCGCCTGTTCGAGAACCTCTTCCTTGCTGTCGGATGTCAGGCGCACATAGAGAGATGTTTCAATGTCAAGATAGCTTGAAACATAGCCTTCCTCACCTTCGCCCCAGCCGAAATCCTTGCGTTCTTTCATATGCTGCGCGCAGTCTATAATATCAGCCACAACGGCGCTCGCTGTCGGCAGCTTGCCCGCGCCTCTGCCGTAAAAAACAACATCGCCTATTGCGTCGCCGCGAACGAGTATGGCATTAAAAACATCATCAACCCCCGCGAGCTGACTGCCGTATCCGACAAAAGCGGGGCTGACTATTGCGGAAATTTTGCCGTTTTCGAGCTTTTTTGACCTTGCTATGAGCTTGATTACTCCGCCCCACGCCGCCGCGTAATCCACATCGGCAAGAGTAATTTCGGTAATGCCTTCTGTGTGAATATCAGCAGGGTAAACATGTTTGCCGAAGCACAAAGCGGCGAGAATGGCAATTTTGCGGCACGCGTCATGGCCCTGAATGTCGGCGGAAGGATCGCGCTCGGCATAGCCGTTTTTCTGAGCAAGCCTTAACGCGTCCTCAAAGGTCATACCCTGTTTAATCATCATTGTGAGGATGAAATTTGTGGTTCCGTTGAGTATGCCGGCTATTTCATCAATATCGTTTGCGGCAAGGCACTGAGTAATGGGGCGGATAATCGGAATGCCGCCTCCTACGCTTGCCTCAAAAAGAAAGTTCGCGTTGTGTTCTTTTGCGGCTTTAAGAAGCTCACAGCCTTTCTCCGCGACAAGTTCTTTGTTTGAGGTTACAACGCTTTTGCCCGCGTTAAGGCAGTCAAGCACAAATTCATAGGCGGGGTGAAGGCCGCCCATTGTTTCAACAACGATTTTTACGCTGTCATCCGAAATGATTTTTTCAAAATCGGCAACAACAAGGCTCTCGTTTTTGTCGCCCGGGAAGGTGCGTCTGTCAAGAATATATTTGAGCCGCATTTCATCCTGCTGACTTTTTTTGACAATCTGATCGTGGTTTTTTTCGAGAAGTTCGGCAACGCCCGAACCTACTACGCCGTAACCCATAACAGCAATATTCATTTGCAATTTCTCCTTTTGCCATTCATAGATATAATATATTAACACAATAATATAAAAAAAGCAAAATATTTTTTCTTATTTTTAAATTTTTTGTGAAATTATGTGTATTCGTTGATTTTACACTTCCGATGGTGTAAAATATATTCCGTTATTTTCAAAACTTTAAAGGAGGCGGGCTTTTATGACAACCTTAGCCGAACAAAGAAAGGCGATGCTTGTCAACATCGCTTATTTCGCGGTGATTATAGCCGCGTTTTTTCTGTTTATGAAATACGCGTTCTGGCTTTTTTCACCTTTTATTTTCGCTTTCGCCGTAGCGGTGATACTGCAAAAGCCGATTTCCGCGATTTCAAGAAAAACAAAAATAAAAAAAGGGTTTGTCTCCACCGTGCTGCTGATCCTTTTTCTTGTTATTGTTCTCGGCGTTGTCGGTCTTATAGGCTACAGCCTTTACAGTGAGATAATCGAGTTCAAAAACTTTATCGCGGCTAAGCTCGCCGACCTGCCCTCGCTGCTTGAAAGCCTGCACGGAGTTGCGTTGCGCATTGTTTCGGTGGTTCCCGGGCGCACCGGAGAAACGGCGACTCAGGCTGTGGAAGCCGCTTTCGCTAAAATGATTGCCTATGCCGAAAGCGGGGAGGAACTGACGGGTATTATGAGCCTTATGGGGTTTTCGCTCTCCGACATAACCTCAAAATTCAACATCAAAGGAATAGCGAACCCCGTAATTTCAACGGCTATGTCTGTGCCCTCCAAACTTGTTGCCGTGCTGATATTCTTTATAGCGAGCTTTTTCCTGACCCTCGGGTATGACGGCCTTGCGGAAACGGCGAAGAAGGCGCTTAAAAAAGGAACGGCGGATAAAATATCCACAGTAAAGCGCATAACGCTTCACTCTCTCGGCCAGATGGCGAAATCCTACGCGATTATAATCGGAATAACCTTTTGCGAGATTTCAATCGGTCTCGGCATTCTCAAGCTTATCGGGGTTTATACCGGAAACCACCTTTTCACAATAGCTATTTTTACCGCTGTTGTGGATATTCTTCCCGTTCTCGGCACGGGTGCCGTGATGATTCCGTGGGCGCTCTACTGCCTGCTTATTTCGCACCAGTTCGGTATGACTCTCGGCCTTATCGTGATTTACGCACTTATAACGGTGCTGCGCCAGATAATCGAGCCGAAGCTTGTGGGCGCAAATCTCGGAATACCCCCGATTCTTACCCTTATGGGTATGTATATAGGCTTGCAGACAATCGGCGTTATAGGTATGTTCGCTCTGCCGATTACAACCGTTGTTATAGTCAAACTCAATGAAGACGGCGTAATCCATCTCTGGGGCGAGAAAAAGAAGCTCGCCACTCAGGAGAGCCTGCCGCCCGACCAGGAGATTATAAAGCCCGTTATGCAAAAGCTGCAGACAGCGCTTAAACATCTCAGCGAAACCGCGCCGGGAGAAGAAAAAAAGGCAGCGGACGAACCGGCGGAGGAAAACGGGAATGAATAATAACAGCCTGTTCAAAAAGGTTTTATCCTTTACGCTCGCGGCGGTTGCGGCGGCGGGGAGTGCAATTTATCCGCTCAACGGTTTCGCGGTTGACGGCGGTGTGAAATTCACCGTGGGCACCGATATACATATTGACAACACAAAAACGGAGCTTGAGGTGAATTACCCCGAAAACGAGCTTTATTTTCAGGCGTCGGGCTCAGGCAACATTTATGACCAGGCAGCCTCGCTGACAAGGGATTTTTTGCGAAAAAGCGCGGAAGAAGGAGCAGATTTTGTTCTGCTCACGGGTGACCTTACCAGAAACGGAAATGAGGAACAGCACCGATATACCGCTTCTCTTTTGTCGGATTTTGAAAACGAGACAGGTGTTCAGGTTTATGTTGTTCCCGGAAACCACGACTATTTCAACTCGATGCCGCGCGATTTTAAGGAGTATTATGCCGACTTCGGTTACAATCAGGCTCTTGAAACAGACGGGGCAACCGCTTCCTATACCGCCGATGTCGGCGGAGAATACCGCCTGATTGCCGTTGACTCAAACAACCCCGGCAAAGACGGCGACGGATTTACGGATTCCCTGCTCGGGTGGATTGAGGAGCAGGCAGCGAAAGCCGGAGCGGACGGCAGGCAGATAATATATATGATGCACCACCCTCTGCTTGAACACCTTTATCTCGGCAGAGTTTTGATGAAGGATTTTATGCTGCGTGACAGCAAAGCCGTCGCGGAAAAATTCACTCAATGGGGAATCCGGTATGTTTTCACCGGGCACGAGCATGGCAACGATACGGCAAGCTATACAGGCAAAAACGGCGCTGTTGTTTATGATGTGCTCACCACCGCGCTTTCTTCATACCCGCTTGAATACAGATATGTTACGCTCTCGGGCGACGGAGCGGATATAAAAATGAGAAAAATCGAAAAATGCAACACGCGAGAGCTTATTGACGGCTATACGGATGAGCAGAAGGCTCTGCTTGAAAGCGATTATGAGCAGTTTGCTTACGGACTTTTCCGCTACTCGGTCGAAAAGAAGATTTTGCGATATGTCTCACCCGAATTTATAAAAGGCAAGCTGAAAGCCGAAGGGGGCGTTCCCGGCTTTGCAGTTGACAGCCTGTTCGGCGCGGTTACCGAAGCCCTTACAATGCCCCTTTACGGCAACGCGGACGGAGTAAGCATTGAAAAGCTCGCAGGATCAAAGGGCGTAAAAATTCCGGCATCGGATTACGGCTCGCTGATTGAACTGGCAAGCGCTGTTGTGGCTGCTCACTATTACGGCAATGAAAATCTTGCCTCGGCTGAAAACCCCGAATGCGAAATACTTGTAAAAGGGCTCAACACGGGCCTGCAATATGTTCTGACCAAAACAGGCAGAGCCGGTCTGAACGCCCTGTTAAACATAATCGGAACGGAAATCCCGACCGATGAACTCAGCCCGCTGTTCAAAGCGATATCCGCCGGAAAAGAGGATTCATACAAAATCGCGGGGCAAATTCTGTATCCGCTTCTTGACAGGTTCGCGGTTGATTCGGATCAGCCCGACAGAGATGTTTTTATCCCTTCGCAGCCGCAGAACGCCGGGCAGGGAATTTCACAGAGCTTTTTTGAGAGAATAATCATCTTTTTCAGAAGAATTATCGGCGCTTTTTCTGACATCGCTGTTAAACTGCCCATTTAAAAACCGTTAACGGCACAGGCGGGTATATGTTGAATATACATAATTGAAAAAGCCTAAATTTCACAAATTAATCAATTGATTTAAGTAAAACATTATGTTATAATAACTTGAAATTTTGCGTTTTTTAAAAACGCGGCCGCCGCTTGATTTATTACGGCGGTATAACTAAGGAGGAAAAACACTTGAAAGCCTACAATGCAAAAGACATCAGAAACATTGCGATAGCCGGTCACGGCGGCAGAGGCAAAACAACCCTTGCGGAGGCTATGCTTTACATTGCAAAGGCAACCGAAAGGCTCGGCAAAGTTGCCGATGGCAACACCGTTCTCGACTATGACGCGGAGGAGAAAAACCGCAAGTGCTCAATAGCGTCCGCGGTGGCTCCGCTTGAATGGAAAAACACAAAAATCAATATTATTGACGCTCCCGGCCTTTTTGACTTTGAAGGCGGCGTCAGCGAAGCCATTCGCGCGGCGGAGAGCGTTCTCGTTGTTCTCGCGGCAGGTTCGGGCTTTGATGTAGGCGCCGAAAAAGCCTGCAAAGCGGCAGATAAAAGAGGCATTGCGAAAATGTTCGCGGTTACCCGCTGCGACGCCGAAAATACCGATTTCTACAAAACCTTTGAGGCAATCAAGGCGGAGTATGAAACACAGGCTTGCCCCGTTGTTGTTCCCGTAATGGAAGGCGGCGCCGTTTCGGCTTATGTTGATTTCGCAACCGGCAAAGCGTTCAAATATACAAACGGCAAGGCAACCGAAGTTCCCGTTCCCGCGGACGCTCAGGTTGAGGAAATGAAAGCGATGTTCACAGAGGCAGTCGCTTCAGCCGATGAGGAGCTTATGGAGAAGTTCTTTATGGAAGAGCCTCTCACTCCCGAAGAAATTGCGAAAGGCCTCAAAGCAGGCATAGCAAGCGGCGACATTTACCCCGTATTCGCTTGCGCGGGTCTTATCACAGACGCTGTTGATCTCATTCTTGACGGCATTGTTTCCTACGCTCCCGACGCGGCAACCGCGGCAGGCGAAGGCGACATCAAGTGTGACGAAAACGGTCCTCTCGCCGCAATCTGCTTCAAAACAGTTGCCGACCCGTTTGTTGGCAAAATGAGCTTTTTCAAGGTGGTGTCGGGCAAAATCACGCCCGCGACTCCCGCATATAACGCACGCACGGGCGAAACGCAGAAAATGGGCAAAATCGTTACCGTCAAAGGCGGCAAAACAGAAGACGCGGCGGCAATCCCTGCAGGCGACATCGGCGTTGTAACAAAGCTTGACGGCTTTAAAACAAACGACACACTCTGCGATGAAAAGAATGTTGTTGAGCTTGCTCCCGTTGACTTCCCCGCCCCCTGCCTGAGAAAATGCGTTAAGGCGCACAAGAAGGGCGAAGAAGACAAGGTTGCTTCCGGCCTTACCCGTCTTTCGGAAGAAGACTCCACAATCAAGTTCTACACCGACGCGGAAACCAAAGAGCAGATTCTCGAAGGTCTCGGCGAACAGCATATTCTCACCGTTGTTACCAAGCTTAAAAACAAATTCGGCGTTGAGGTCGATCTTTTTGACCCGCGTGTAGCATACAGAGAAACCATCCGCAAAACCGTTGAAAAACAGGGTCGCCACAAGAAGCAGACCGGCGGTCACGGCCAGTTCGGCGATGTCTGGATCCGTTTCGAGCCCTATTCGGGCGAAGAAGATTTCGTCTTCACCTCAGATGAGGTTGTAGGCGGCGCCGTTCCCAAAAACTACTTCCCCGCTGTTGAAAAAGGTCTTCGCGAGAGCATCGCGAAAGGTCTTATCGCAGGCTATCCCATGGTTGGCATTAAGGCAGCCCTTTATTTCGGCTCCTACCACCCTGTTGACTCCTCCGAAATGGCGTTCAAAACCGCCGCTCAGCTCGCTTTCAAGGCGGCTATCCCCGAAGCTCAGCCCACAATTCTCGAACCCATCGGCACTCTCAAGGCTTATATGCCCGCCGACAACTTCGGTGATGTTATGAGTGATGTTACAAAGCGCCGCGGCAGAGTTCTCGGTATGGGCGCGGCTGACGAGCCCAAAATGCAGGAGCTTGTGGCGGAAGTTCCCATGGCCGAGATGAGCGACTTCTCAACGGTTCTCCGTCAGATTACCGCGGGCAGAGGTCACTACTCACTTGAGTTCACCCGCTATGAAGACGCTCCCGCGAATGTAGCCCAGAAGGTTATTGAAGACGCGAAAAAAGCGGCTGAAGAAGAAGACTGATTTTTTCAGGCATACCTGATTTTTAAAAACGCCTTAACACATAAACCGGTGAAAAGGCAACAATAAAAACTCATCCCCCTTGCCGCGGAAAACGCGGCAAGGGGGATTTTGCGCATACATAATTATTACAGTATTCTTACCAAAAAGATTGTCGCTGAACACACCACCTGAAAAATGATTGCTGTTTTTATTGAAAAATATATGCATACATATTATAATTATTTAAAATTTCAGTTGGTGAAAATACTTTTCTATGAATAAGTATAAAGTGTATGTATCCGTCACC
>ONON01000153.1 GCA_900319455.1 uncultured Eubacteriales bacterium | reverse complement strand
TTGCGGGTTATGACGATGAGGAATACCTGCAAAGATGTGCGAAGGTCGCTCTTTGAGGCATTACTGTTTTACGAGTGACTGCCCTTTCTGTGCCGTTTTTTCGTTTATGCCGCGGTTGTTGTTTCCTCACCGGTTAATTCCCCGGTTTCGCTTTCTTCCGCGGTTGCGTCCTCATCCGTTACGCTTTCACCGGTGCTTTCCGGAGCGGTGAGCTCCGCAACGGCGTTTTCGTCGGCTATATTGCTCGGAATGGCGGAGACAACGGTTGCCGCAACCGTCGGAGCGTTCGCTACCTCCTGAGCATTGACGGATTGAATGGAGGCTATATAATAGCCTTTTTCACCCTGACGCAGGGTTATTTTCATAAATTTATCAGGCTGCGGGGCAACATACTCGCCGCCGTTTATTTCCGCCCAGGCTTTCGAGCCGATGTATCCGACAGACAGAATAATTGAGTTTGCCTTTTTTTCAATTTCATAAACCTCAGGTGTGTACGCAACCTCAAGGCTGGTGATTGGTATAATAAAACCGCCCTGAGCCGAGTCGTATGTTATATCGTGTGAACTCATATCAATCGAGTCGTACTGCGAGGCAATGTCCGTTTCGTTGCCGAAAAGGCGGATAAACTCCGCTGTTACCTGTTCAACGGGGATGAGAATACCCATATTGTCGCCTGTTGAGTATGAGAATGATTCGGTGGAGTTACTCTGAGTTATAAGCGACCAGATTGCGGCATTGACAAGCTGTGTTATATCAGCCGAACGCACATCGTCAAACGGGTCCGGGTCGTACATTACCACGGGGCGCAAAAACTCTTCATATTCCTCTTTTTGCGCGCTGTTGTCGGTCATATCCTTAAACAGAGATATTCCCGCTTTAACAGTGGCGGCAATTCCGATTATTGAAAATATTATTATCAGCATTCCCAAAGGGAACGCGAACTTATTTTTCTTTTTTGCCATAAAAATCTCCGCAATTATCTGATTTGACCGTTACCGCACACAATGTATTTTTCGGTTACAAGGTTTGCGAGCCCGAGAGGCCCTCTCGCGTGAAGCTTTTGAGTGGAAATGCCTATTTCGGCGCCGAAACCGAACTCACCGCCGTCGGTGAATCTTGTGGAGGCGTTTACATAAACAGCGGCGGCGTCAACCTCGGAGGTGAACTTACCGGCGTTTTCATAGCTTTCCGTCACAATACATTCGCTGTGCCCGGTGCCGTAGCGGTTGATATGGCAAATTGCCTCATCAATATCCGAAACGACTTTTGCCGAAATGGTGTAATCGAGATATTCTCTGCCCCAATCGCTCTCATCGGCTTTTTCGGCATAGGGAAGAATTGCGCAAACAGCCTCATCGCCTTTGATTGCAACACCTTTTTCTTTAAGGGCATCGCCCGCGGCGAGAAGGGCGATTTCCGCAATATCTTTATGCACAAGCAGGCTTTCACAGGCGTTGCAGACCGAAACTCTTGAGGTTTTCGCGTTTATAAGAATTTTAACGGCCATGTCAATATCCGCCTGACTGTCAATGTATGTATGGCAGTTGCCCACTCCGGTTTCAATTACGGGAACGGTGGAGTTTTCAACAACACTTTTTATCAGCCCGGCTCCGCCTCTCGGAATAAGCACATCAATATACTCATTTAAGGTCATCAGGGAGGTTGTAACCTCTCTCGCGTTGTCTTCAATCAGTATCACGCAGTCGGCGGGCAGTCCGGAGGCTTCAAGGGCGCCGCGCATAACATCCGCTATTGCTTTGTTGGAGTTTATCGCCTCCTTGCCGCCTTTAAGAATAACCGCGTTGCCCGCTTTAAGGCAGAGCGCCGCGGCGTCGGCAGTGACATTCGGGCGCGATTCATAAATAACAGCTATAACACCGAGAGGTACGCTGACTTTTTGAATTCTAAGCCCGTTGGGTCTTGACTCACCCCAAAGAACTTTTCCGACAGGGTCGGGTGATGAAGCAATCTGCAAAATGCTGCCGACAATGCCGTCAATACGGCTGTCGGTTAATGTAAGGCGGTCAATAAGACCTTCATTAAGACCGTTTTTTCTGCCGTTTTCAATATCCGTTTTGTTTGCGTCAAGAATTATACGCCTGTTTGAATCAACAGCTTTTGCAATTGCTGTCAGAGCTTCTGTTTTGGCGTTTCCGCCCGCTTTGGCAAGTATTGTCTGCGCGGATTTAGCCCGGCTTCCCAAATCTTTTAAATCAATCATTTTTGCACCTTCTTTGCTTTAATGAGAGTGCCCGCCTGCCTGCCGTCAAGCAAACGGTATATATCCTCCGGATTTTTGCCGTTCATAACAACAGTGTCAATGCCTGCTTCACTCGCAATCTGGGCCGCGTGAAGTTTTGTAATCATTCCGCCGGTTCCCCTTGCCGAGCCTGTTGAGCCCGCGAACTCAAGAATTTCATCGTTTATTTCTTCAACAACAGGTATAAACTTCGCGTTTTCATCCTCACGCGGGTTGGAGGTAAACAGACCGTCAATGTCACTCAGAATAATAAGCAGATCCGCGCCTGTAATCTTGGCGACATGAGCGGAAAGATTGTCATTGTCGCCGAAAACGATTTCCTCAACGCCAACACAGTCATTCTCATTGATAATCGGGAGCGCTCCGTATTCAAACAACTTGTTAAAAGCGTTGTAGAGATTGTCGCGGCGCTCACCGTTTTCAAAATCGGAGCGGGTTATGAGAAGCTGCCCCGTAATCTGCCCGTATTCGCCGAAAAGCTTGTCATACATAAACATAAGCTCACACTGACCTACGGTTGCCGCTGCCTGCCTGCCCGGGGTGTCGCTTGGGCGTTCTTTAAGCCCGAGCTTGCCCGCACCAATGCCTATTGCTCCCGATGAAACAAGAGCGATTTCAATGCCCGAGTTCGCAAGGTCGCTGAGCACTCTCGCAATTTTCTCCATACGGCGCAGGTTGACTTTGCCTGTTTCATAAGTCAGGGTTGAAGTGCCTACCTTGACTACTATTCGTTTAACCTGAGATGAGTTGTTCATTATGTGCCTCTCATTGCATTTGTTTTATTTGGTTTTTTTACGGTCCGCGTTTTTTCTGCCGCTGCTCACAGGCCCTGATTTGAGGTTCTCAAACCTTAAAGTCACATTGCCCGCGCCAATTCGGTCACCGCTCGCTATGTCGGCCCTTTTGTTGACCTTGAGCCCGTTGACAGTCAGGGTTGAACTTGAACTGTCGGCTATGTACCAGCCTTCCTTGGCGCACACTATAACGGCGTGAAGCCTTGAAACGGTCGGGTAGTTTAAAACAATGTCGCAGGTTTTGCTTCTGCCTATGGAGGTTTCACGGTATTTTATCGGGTATGATTTGTCGTTTGCCTCGTTTATTATTCTCGCCTTGCCCAGCGACGGCATTCGCCTTCTTAAAAGTGCCCGAAGGCAGAGAAGAACAATTAAAACCGCAAGAACGGGGAAAAAATAATGCGAAAAAATAAGAAAAGAATCTACAGTTTCCGTATGCTCCGCCTCCTTTAAATCAAAACTTATCCATAATAAATATAATATATTATGAATAAACAAAAAAGTCAACTTTTATCGTCGCACAAATGCGGGATGCGTACGAAATTACGGATATTTTATTTCCCCATACGGAATTAATTGTTGATTTATTTTTCTGTTTCGGATATAATATATTAAAGAATGTTTTTGTTCGGGCAAGCGCAGATGAAGGGGTGATTTTTGTGAAGATTGATTATTTTATTGAAAAAAACCGGGAAGGTCAGTATTTTACAATTCCGTTCGATGTGCCCGAAAATGTGATTAAAATCACGGTGAGCTATGATTATTACCGCCCGACCAAAGGCGTTTTCTCAGATATTAAACCCTCTAACTGCGTTGATATAGGCATAAGTGATGAGAACGGAAGGTTTCTCGGCTGGT
>ONON01000236.1 GCA_900319455.1 uncultured Eubacteriales bacterium | reverse complement strand
GCACCGTACCAAACACCGTAACAAAGCGCCAGCTGACCGCTGAACTTTCTCGCCTTCTGGCAGATGATAAACAGAACAATAAAACCGAGAATGCACCAGATTGACTCATATAAAAATGTGGGGTGAACATAACCCGTGGGGTTTACTTCCATCCCTCTCGCGGCAAGCTCCGCCTGATTTGCGAGCAGATAATTCTGCACTTTTTCACTCGTCATTCCCCACGGCATATCGGTGTTTACGCCGAATGCCTCCTGGTTTGTGAAATTGCCCCATCTGCCTATGCCCTGCGCTAAAAGAAAACTCATGGCGATAAGGTCGAGCAGGTTGAAAAAATTCATTTTGCGCACCTTGCAGACTATTACCGCCGCGGCAACTCCGCCTATAAGGCCGCCGTAAATTGCGAGGCCGCCGTTCCATATTCTTATAATTTCAGCGGGATTCTTACCGTAATAATCCCATTGTGAAAAAACATAATACAGTCTTGCCCCGATTATGCCCGCCACGGTGCCGTAGATTAGAACATCTATCATTTTGTCTATGCTCATTTTCCACACATAGGCCTTTCTGCCGCCGAAAAGCACAGCGAGAGCAAAGCCGAACGCGATTATGGCACCGTACCAGTGAATCGTTATCTCATGCCCGAAAACGCTGAACTGTGCCAGCACCGACGCAACATTGAAGCTTACCGGGTGGCTGAAGCCTTTGAATATTACTGTTGTGTAATCCGACATATCACTGCTCCTGAGAAACGGGATTGATTATTGAAAGGGCACTGTATGAATTTTTGAGTTTGCGCAGCCTTCTGTTTGCCCGTTCAATTGTTAAATTGCGGCAGGCATCAAGCTCCGCAAACGGTTTGTACCCGCCGAAATGCAGGCTCATAAGGTGGTTTGAAACACCTTCAACACTGTTGTACATTTTGACCATACTGCCGTAAAGTTTGCGCTTCGCTCTCTCAAAAGCGGCGGGGTCAAGCCCGGTCTTTACAGCGTCCGCTACGGCTTTTCTTATGATTTCGGCGGTTTTTTCGGGTTCACTGCTTGTTCCGCCCATCATACAGCAGGCATAACCGAAGCCGTTAAAAAACTCACTGTAAAAATTCATATCTATGAGCTTCTGTGAGAGCAGATTGTTGAAAAGCGGTGATGTTTTTCCGAAAAGCGTTTCAAGCATTACCTGCGAGGCTAACTCATCTGCAAGGCTGACTTCCGGAGTTTTTCTGTCTTCTTTATATCCCAAAAGGAACTGCTTCTGAGCGACCGAAAGGCTTTCTTCAACAAGCGTCTTAACCGGTTTGGGCTGTTCATAAACGAAATTGCGTTCGATTTTTCTGCCTTCGGATTTTTCAAGATGACTGTCGGCAACGGTAATAACGCTTTCGCAATCAACATTACCGCACACGCACAGCACCATATTGTTGAGATTATAAAAATTGCGATAAAGGTCATAGAGCAGCTCGGCGTCTATTTTCGCTATGGACTCCTGCGTGCCCGCTATATCTATACGCACAGGGTGCTCATAATAAAGAGCGGCAAGAAGGTTGAACATAACCTCCCAGTCGGCAAGATCCTTGTACATTCTGATTTCCTGACCGATTATGCCCTGCTCCTTTTCAACCGTCTCCTGTGTGAAATAGGGCTTTTGTACAAAGTCGA
Source organism: uncultured Eubacteriales bacterium (assembly GCA_900319455.1). Classification (GTDB taxonomy): domain Bacteria; phylum Bacillota; class Clostridia; order Oscillospirales; family Acutalibacteraceae; genus CAG-177. The sequence continues at coordinate 5,285 of ONON01000236.1, read as the reverse complement.
GCAAAATTCCGAGCGACTCTTCAAAATTCTCGTTGCAGGAGAAAAGATAGGCTGTGCGGTCAAAACTGGTATAGGCGTTTGCCGAAGCTCCCGTTTTGGCGAACTGCTCAAAGGCGTCAAGCTCCTCACCCTCAAACAGTTTGTGTTCAAGAAAGTGGGCAGTGCCTTCGGGAATCTTTTTAAACCTGCCGTTTTTTGCCTTTACGCTCGTGTCAATCGAGCCGTATTTTGTCGCGAAAATCGCATAGGTGGTTGTGTATCCGCTTTTGGGCATAATGTAAATATCAAGCCCCGTGGGGTGTTTTGCGTGGAAAACGCTCTCGCCGAGAAGGTTGTTTCTGTATTCTTTAAGCTTCATCTTCTTCACCCTCCTGAGCGCTTATCATATAGACCGTTTCAAGTTTAATGCGCTTTGCCGCAGCGCAGATTTCTTTTTTTGTAACTTTTTCAAGCATAGCGACTCTTTCCTCCGGGCTGTAAAGAGTCTCATCGGTAATCTGCGCGATATACCATCCGCTGATTGAACCCGGGCTGTCCATACTCAGCCAGCGTTCACGCATACCCATAATTGACGCTTTTATGTCATCATCGGTGAAATCGCCGTTGCACATTGCCTGAAGCTGAGCAAGAATTTCATCGGTTGCTTTTTGCTCGTTTTCGGTATCAATGCCGCAGTCAACCATAAGGATTCCTTTTGCGGAAACAAGCCTTGCCCAGCAGTAATAACACAGGCTGAGCTTTTCACGCACATTCATAAACAGTTTTGAATAGACATTGCCTCCGAAAATGTCCGCCGCGAGAACATAAGCGGCAAAACTGTCTTCTTTGCTCTTTTTGCCCGTGCGGAAGCCGAGAACCAGTTTGCCCTGATTGACGGGAAACTGCTCTTCAACACGGCGGAACTTACCCGCTTTGGTGCGAAATTCCGTTGTGATTACGGCAGGCTGTCTTTCAATTTTCGAAAAGCCCTTTTTGAATATTTTTTCAACCTGACTGCCGTCGTCACTGCTCACGCAGGTAATCATTACCGTTGAGGTTCTGAGAAGATTCTGCCACGCCCCGTATAAATCTTCGGGAGTGAGTGCCTCTATCTCCTCTTTTGTGCCGTAAGCCCTTTTGCCGTAAAGCTCGTTACGGCAAAGAATACCCACGCATTTTACCTGAGCGTATGAGCGCTTATCGTTTATTTCCTCCTCAATATCCTGCAAAAGAAAACGCTTTTCTTCATTGACGGCTTCCGCGTTGAAAACGCCCTTTTTAACATCGGGGCTGAACAGCATTCCGCAAAGGAGCTCCGCACACTGAGCGGTTATCTTCTCTCCGCTTTCAAGGGCAAAACGGTCGTCTATGCAGGATATTGAAATGCTGAGCACCTGTGCTTCGCCGTTTTTTGAAAAATCGGCTGAAAGACCGGCACCGTAAAGCTCATCCAGCTTTTGATTGAGTTTTACAAAATCGGGATATTTTTTGCACGAATGCTTAAGTACATTTACAAGCAGCGCATTCGCACTGAGATTTGCCGTCATAGGCACAGCCATTGAAACGGTGATAAGCGCCGATTTGAATCTGTCAGTCTGCTCGGTGCAGAGCCTTACTCCGTCGGCTATTGTTCTGACTTTCGCCATAAAGTCAATCCCCTTCTTCCGCTTATAGTTAAATATCGTTTTCGATCAAATTTTCATAAGTTTCTCTTTTGATTATAAGTCTTGCGCTGCCGTCGCGCACCATAACCGCGGCGGGTCGAGGTATTCTGTTGTAATTTGACGCCATTGAATAGTTATACGCGCCTGTTGAAAGCACGGCGAGGGTGTCGCCGGGCTGTACTTTCTGAACAGGAGCGTTCTCCTGAATAAGGTCGCCGCTTTCACAGCATTTACCCGCTATTGTTGCGATTAAATCTTTTTTCTCATTCGCCTTGCCGGCGCAGACAATTTCATAAGGTGACTGATAGAGAATATATCTCGGATTGTCGCCCATTCCGCCGTCAACAGACACATAGGTACGCACGCCGGGTATTGTTTTTACCGAGCCCACGGTGTAGAGTGTAAGCCCCGCGCTGCCGACTATTGAGCGGCCGGGTTCAATCAGAATGAATGGCACCTTAACTCCGAGAGCGGCGCAGTTTTCTTTTACGGCTGCCGCAACGCTTTTCATATACTCGGGGTACGCAACCGGTTCATCACTGTCAAGGTATTTAATTCCGAAACCGCCGCCCAGGTCGAGTTCATCCAGTTCGGCGCCTGTTTCTTTTTTGATTTCGGCATAAAACTCAATCATAACCTTCGCGGCGAGTTCAAACGGGCTTAATTCAAAAATCTGCGAACCTATGTGGCAGTGAAGCCCCGCGAGGCTGATGTTCGGATATGAAAGAGCAAGTTTGACCGCCTGCATCGCCTCCCCTGTTTCAAGGGCGAAGCCGAATTTGGAGTCTATCTGACCGGTTCTTATAAAGTCATGTGTATGGGCGTCAATACCGGGTTTTATTCTTAAAAGAATGTTTGCCGTTCTCCCCTTTTTGCCGGCTGTTGAGTTGAGCATTTCAAGCTCGGTTATGTTGTCGGCGATTATTCTGCCAACCCCGGCATCAAGCGCTTCGCTTATTTCAGCCGCCGTTTTGTTATTGCCGTGAAAATAGATTTTCTCCGCAGGGAAACCAGCGGACAGCGCCGTATAAAGCTCGCCGCCCGAAACGACATCGAGTCCGAGCCCCTCATCGTTGCAGATACGGCACATTTCTTTGCAGCAGAACGCTTTGCTCGCGTAAAGCACAAGGCCGTTGCCGCCGTAATTTTCATCAATGGATTTTTTGTAGGCGCGGGCGTTCTTTCTTATTTGCTCCTCATCATAGGCATACAGCGGGGTGCCGAACTCCCGAGCGAGCGACACCGTGTCATATCCGCCGAGTGTGAGATGCCCGTTTTCATTTACCGAAATACAATCCGAAACAAACATTGTATCTCTCCTCTCAAATTATTGTCCCGCTTTCTTTCTTACACACATTTATTCAACGGCGTTTTCAATTATCCGTTTCAGGTCATCAATACCCGCTCCGGTAACAGAGGAAAACTCCGTTTTTTCAATATCCCGATAATTCGCAAGTTCTGTCAAAAGGCTTTCGCGGCGGGCAGCCAGCTCGCCCTTATTGAGTTTGTCGCACTTTGTAAGAACTATTGTAAAACGCAGACCTCTCTCAAGAAGAAAAGAGAGCATTGTCATATCGTCAGCCGTGGGAGGGTGACGCATATCAATAAGCACGGTAACAAGCGCTATGCTTCTGCCTGAGTTAAAATAGCCCTCCATCAGCTGAGCCCAGCGTTTTTTTTCGCTTTCATTGCGCTTAGCGTATCCGTAGCCCGGAAGGTCAACGAAATTGACCCAGTCGCCCTTATAAAAATTGACGGTTACGGTTTTGCCCGGCACAGAGCTTACCCTCGCGAGGTTTTTGCGGTTGAACAGCTTGTTTATAAGCGAGGATTTGCCCACATTGGAGCGCCCCGCAAAAACAATCTCTGGAACAACCGAAGGTTTAAGCTGCTCCGCCGTGCCGTAAGAAGCCGTGTATTCTATATTATTGAACTTCATTTTCACTGTGTAATGCTCGCTCTTGAGCCCTTTCGTTTTTCGGGTATGTGTTTGCCTTCGGCGGAGGGTTTTTCAGCCTTCGCGAGCCAGCCTTCGTTTGCGAAAGCCTCGTTCCATACCGTTTCCACGCTTGAAGCGGGAACAAACTCGACATTTGATTTTACGGCGTCATCAACTTCGTCAAGGTCGCTCATATTATCGGACGGAATAATGACTTTTTTTACTCCGGCGCGGTAAGCCGCCATTGATTTTTCTCTTAAGCCGCCTATCGGGAGCACTCTGCCGCGCAATGTGATTTCGCCGGTCATCGCCACATCGCCGCGCACCTCTGTTTGCGAGAGAGCGGAAAGAAGGGCTGTTGTTATCGTAACGCCGGCGCTCGGTCCGTCTTTGGGAACGGCCCCTTCGGGGAAATGAAGGTGGATATCTTTTGTTTTGTAAAAATCGGGGTCAATATTGAGTTTGGATTTGCGTGCCCTTATGCAGCTTATTGCCGCTTTTGCGCTCTCCTGCATAACGCTGCCGAGCGAGCCTGTGAGTTCAAGCTTGCCGGAGCCGTCAAGCACTGCGCATTCCACAGTAAGCATTTCACCGCCTACCGAAGTCCACGCAAGGCCGTTCACCGCCCCCACCTGATTGGACAGAATCATATCATCGGGCTTGTATTTAACCGAGCCGAGAAGTCCGTGGAGATCAGCCGGCTTTACCGTGAGCTTTTTGCCGCCGTCTGCTTTGTTTACAGCTGCCTTGCGGCACACAGCCGCTATCTGCTGCTCAAGTTTGCGCACACCGGCTTCACGGGTGTAGCCGTCTATAATCGCGTGAATCGCGTCATCGGTTATTTTCAGGTCGGTACCCTTGAGGCCGTGCCTTTGCATCTGTTTTTTTATAAGATGATTTTTCGCTATATGGAACTTTTCTTCATGTGTATATGAACCGAGTTCGATAATCTCCATTCTGTCCTGCAACGGGGCGGGAATATTGTCGCGGAAGTTTGCCGTTGTAATGAACAGCACCTTGCTCAGATCAAACGGAAGTTCAATGTAATGGTCGCGGAAAGAGCTGTTCTGCTCAGGGTCAAGCACTTCAAGAAGGGCGGATGTGGGATCGCCTTTATAATCGGACGAAAGCTTATCTACCTCATCAAGAAGAATAAGCGGATTTGATGTGCCCGCCTTTTGGAGGGCGTCTATTATTCTGCCCGGCATTGAGCCGATATAAGTTTTGCGGTGGCCTCTGATTTCCGCCTCATCCCTGACGCCGCCGAGAGAAATGCGAACATATTTCCTTCCCATAGCCCTTGCTATTGAACGGGCAACGGATGTTTTGCCGACCCCGGGAGGCCCCGAAAGGCATATAATCTGGCCTGTTATATCGGGCGAAAGCTTACGCACTGCAAGAAGCTCGATAATTCTGTTTTTAACCTTTTCAAGCCCGTAGTGGTCATCATCAAGCACTTTTCGCGCGTGGTCAAGGTTGAGGTTGTCTTTTGTAAACTTGCCCCAAGGGAGCGAAATAACCGTTTCAATATAATTGCGCTCAACCGCCGCCTCGGGTGACTGAGCGGAATATTTTTCAAGCCTTGCGCAGGATTTAAAAAGCTTTTCTTTGACCTGATCTGGGGCTTTCATATCGAAAATCTTGTTTCGGAAGGTCTCTATCTCATTTTCTTCGGTGTTGCCGAGTTCTTCATTTATGGCGTT
>ONON01000151.1 GCA_900319455.1 uncultured Eubacteriales bacterium | reverse complement strand
CTCTATTCTACCACAGGAGGCTTTTTTCGCTGTAAGCGTTTTAATGCCACCGGCATAGCCGGTGGTTATTTGTCTCTTAAGAGCCAACAGTAAAGACGGATGCCCGCGCGGGCATCCGTCTTTTTGCAGTTGTTTCAGATTTTGAAAAGCTTTTCAAAAAATGTCGGAATGTTAAGGAAAAACGCGATTATTTTACCCGTTAAATCGGCGAAGAAATCTCTTTCATCCGTCTGAAGTTCAAAACGCGCGTTGCCAAACGCGACACCGCCTTTGTAGGTATAAACATCGTTTGTGTAATTTGTTATGTCATTTTCATCAAGCTCAAAAATACGGTAACCGTAGGGGCCGGGCTTCGCGAACTCCGCCCCGTAGGTTATGCCGAGCTCAATGCCGTCAAATGTGCCGGAAAAACCGTCAACATGAGAATGGCCGAAATAAGCGCCTATGATGTCGCCGCATTCCTTCCACGCCTTGAACTGGTCGCTCGGCTCGCACGGCTCATAGCCGTAGCTCGCGTAACCTTTCGCCGTTTCGGGGTTCAGTTTGTAATATCCCGTGCCCGCGGCGCGCGCACCGTAATCCAACGGTGAGCATTCAACAAAAAGATTGCCGAGATCATTTGTGAAAATGTGCTGGAACAGAAAAGCGGGAACGGGTGTTCCTCCGTTTGCCCGTGTAATCTCGGCGGAGCGGTTTTTATACCATTCAATCTGCTCGTCATTTACGCCGTTTCTGCCGGTATCCGTAAGCCAGATGTTGAATTTCGGCTGACCGTCTGTGCCGTTGATAATAACATTGTAGTCAATGCCGCCGTCCGGGTCGTCGCTGTCATCCCTTATTATGCAATGCGGGTATTTCGAGTAAATTCTGAGCCAGTCCTCGTTTGTTATTCCGCATTTGTGGTCATTGTTGCCCTGAGCTATAACAAAGGGCACACCGTATTCCTCAAATATGCCGAGAACAAAATCAGCCGCCGCCTCAAGGTTTTTTGTTGTTGCCTCAAGGTCAATTTCGCCGCCTTTTTCAACAACAACGCCCTCTTTAAACGGGTCGTCATCCTTTATTAAATCGGCTATGCGCGAATCCTCAACAAGATCACCCGTGAAAACGATTAAATCCGGCTTTGAGCCCTCTATGGCGAGGCGCAAAAATGTTTCAAGGTCTTTGGCGGGGTGAGCGTCATCCTGTGTGTCTGTAAGGTGGAGAATGCGGAATTTTCCGTTTTGTTTAAAAGTGAGATCGCCTGTTTCATCAGCCGCCCCGAAACAGTTTACGGAAAAAGCCGTAAAAACAATCATCAGGCACAAAACAAAGGCAGTCAGTCTTTTCATTTCAATTCTCCTTTTGTCAATTCTTTTTTATTCGTCAACCTCGGCTTTTTTGCGGATTTTGTATTTTTTGAGAAGCGAGGGGTTGAAAAGCATAAGAATAGGGAAGATTTCAAGCCTTCCGAGCAGCATATCCACTATGAACACAAGCTTTGAAAGCGCGCTGTAAATTGAGTAGTTGCCGAGCGGGCCAACCCTGCTCAAACCGGGGCCTATGTTGTTGAAAGTGGCAAGCACAGCCGAAAAATTGGATGTAAAATCATACTCGTCAAATGACACAATAAGCACGGATATTCCTATTATCATAACATACAGCATAAGGTAAACATGGGCAGTCTTGACTATGCCGTCATCCATACGCTTTTTTTCAAAGCGCACAACACTCACGCTTCTCGGGTGAAGGAGCTTGTGAATCTCATGGTGAGCGGTCTTGAAAAGCAGGCAGAGCCTTGATATTTTTATTCCGCCGCCCGTGCTGCCGGCGCAGGCGCCTATGCACATAAGCAGCATAAGCAGGTATCTGCTCAACTCCGGCCATGCGGCAAAGTTCGCCGTGGAATAACCCGTGGTTGTCATAATTGAGCCCACCTGGAAAAAGCTGAGAAGCATACACTGTGAAACCGACCTGTAAATATTGCGAATATTGAACGCTATAAGGAGAGCGAAGGAGAAATAGATGCCGAGATAAACCCGGAGTTCCTCGCTCTTTAAAGCGTCTTTTATCCGCCCGCAAATGCAAAGATAATAAATGTTGAAGTTAATGCCGAAAAGCACCATAAACACGGTTATTACAACCTGGCTGTATGTGCTGTATGCGGCAACACTGCTGTTGAGAACACCGAAACCGCCGGTACCGGCAGTGCCGAAGGTTAAACAGATTGAGTCAAACAACGGCATTCCGCCAGCAGATAGCATAACAAATTCAATAACGGTCATTCCGCCGTAGATGGCATAAAGTATTCTCGCGCTTTGCGCCGTTTTGGGAACAAGCTTGCCCACATCGGGGCCGGGGCTTTCGGCGCGAACAAGCTGAAGATTGCCGCTGCCCGACGCAATCGGAATAACAGCCATTACAAACACAAGCACACCCATGCCGCCTATCCAGTGCGTGAAGCTCCTCCACAAAAGCATTGATTTGCTTAAAGCCTCAACATCGGTGAGAATTGAGGCGCCTGTTGTCGTAAAACCCGACACCGTTTCAAAAACAGCGTCAATCAAATCCGGAATCTCTCCGCTGAAAACAAACGGCAGGGCTCCGAAAAAACTGAGCACAATCCACGCCACCGCCGTCATAACATAACCGTCGCGGGCAAACACATTGTTTGTGCGGGTTTTGACCGTTGCGAAAAGAACGCCTAAAAATACAAGCATTGCCGCGGGTATGGCAAATGATATTAAGCTGTGCTTTTCTCTGTAAATAACCGCGGTTATAGCCGGAAAAAGCATAAGCACGGCTTCCACTATCATTATTTTGCCCAAAACATTTATTATCAGTCGTCTGTTCATTTGCTGCCTATTGTTCCTTTTATGTCATCTAAATCGGAGAGCCCGGTAATAGTGGTTACAACAACAACGGAATCGCCCGGGCGCAGTTCATCTTTACCGTGCGGAATAAAGGTTTTGCCGTCGCGGTTGATAAAACCGATAATAACATTTTTGCGCAGGCGCAGCTCCTCGAGCGTTTTGTATGTAAGCGAGCTGTTTTCACCCACATGGAAGGCGAGAGCCTCAACCTTGTTGTCAATAATTTTATAAAGCGTTTCGACATTGCTGCCGATTTTGTTCTGCCTTGCGCGCACATGCTGAAGAATGAGGTTTGCCGTTGTGTGCTTGGGGTAGATTACGCTGCCCACATCAAGCGTGCGAAGAACCTCAAGGAAGTTTGTGCGGTTGACCTTTGTTATTGTTTTAATGGAGGGCACCAGACTTTTGGCGTAAAGCGACAGCAGAATATTCTCCTCATCAAAACCGGTAAGCGAACAAAGCGCGTCTGTTTCGCGCAGACCCTCCTCAATAAGCAGAGAACGGTTTGTGCCGTCGCCGTTTATGATATTCGCGTTGGGGAAGGTGTAGCTTAGGTTTTCGGCGGTTTCTCTGTTCTGTTCAATAACGGTTACATTCATATTCAAAGCACAAAGCCTGCCGATAAGGTATGAAGCGAGCCTGCCTCCGCCGATAATCATAACATTTTTAATATTTGTAACGGGCATACCTATGCTTTTGAAAAACGGGTTTATATCGCCCGGAGCGGAAAGAACGGCAACCGTGTCGCCCTCTCTGATTACCGAATCACCGTACGGGATAAACGCGTTTTTGTCACGCTCAACCGCGCAGGCAAGCACCCTGCTGTTTATTTTGGCGAACGATTCTTTTATGGGTTTGCCCACAAGTGCGCAGTTTCTGCCCGCGTCAAAACTGACAAGGTCAACCTTTCCGCGCGAAAAAATATCAATATTCTTCGCCGCCGGGAATGTGAGTATTCTCAGTATTTCGGTTGCGGCCTCACGCTCGGGGTTGACCGCCATAGTCAGGCCGAGGCTGTCTTTAAACAGGTTGAGGTCTTCATAAAGCTCAGGTGTGCGCACTCTGGCGATAGTCTCGCTCACCCCCATATTGCGCGCGAGAAGGCAGCACATAATGTTGAGCTCATCGCTGCCGGTCAGCGCTATGAGCAAATCGCATTCGAGAACACCCGCCTCGGTAAGCACTTTTGAGGATGTACCGTTGCCCTTTATGCATATAACATCAAGCTCCCTGTCAGCTTCGGCAAGAGGGCGCACATTTATATCAACAACGGTAACATCGTGTTCCTCATTTGAAAGCTGTTCTGCAACGGCAGAGCCTACCTTGCCCATTCCGACAATAATAATATTCAAAAAACATCGCCGCCTTTGCTGCGCAAAATAAAGTTCGTGTTATTATATTACTGTTTTCCTTTTAAGTCAAGCAAGCCGGATTTATCTCTGTACGCCGCCGGGTCGTT
>ONON01000013.1 GCA_900319455.1 uncultured Eubacteriales bacterium | reverse complement strand
CGCTCGCCTCAATGCCGAAACTCATAAGAGCCGAATCGGAGCTTACAGGCTCAAGTTCCTCAGAGAAACTCGCGTTTTGAGCGATATAACCGCCGAGAGAGTTTATATCAATTTCAGCCTGACTTGTGTTGCCGCCGCAGGAACACAACGACAGCACCATAACAAAAATGAACAAAAATGAGATTATTCTTTTCATTGCTGCCCCTCCATCGTTTTTGCGAGATATTCAAGCCAGATGAGGCAGTATTTTTTGCCGAAATGAACGCCGTCAGACGCCGCGTCGTCGGGCATAAAACCGTCATCTGCGGCAAATTCTTCGGGGGCGGGGAGATATACGGAATTTGTGTTTTCCGCAACTGTTTTGATAACTTTGTTTATTTTTTCAATATTCTCTTGTGTATAGCCGTCTTTTATGTTTGTTTCATCCTCGTTGGCTTTTTTTGAAATCGGCAAAACACTTTGAATATATATTTTTGCGCCGGGCTGTTTAACGGCAAGCCTGTTTACTAATTCTTCATACTCTTTTTCAAAAACATCAAGATAAGGCCATGAGCACTCATTATCACCGAAAACCAAAATGATTTTGTCATAAGAGCCATAGCCTGCTTTTTCAAATATTGAAGCGCCGCCGTCTGGGTTTTCATATATAGTGCGTATGTTTATGCCGACTTTCGCAAAATTGTCCGCGTTGGGCGCAAGACCGTATTCCGCAAGAGTTTCAACCCTTGAGTTGCCGAGAAAAAGAGCGTTGTCAAAGCAGGGGTAGGCACCGTCTTCAAGGCGAATGAACGGTTTTGTTTTCATTTCGCCTGCCAAACCGGGAAGGGTGGTCTGTTCCGCCTGTGTTGACTGAATAACAGTTGTGCTTTCCGTTTTTACGGGAAAATAGTGATCTATGCTGCAGCCTGCGGCGGGCACAAGCGCGCAAACGGCTAAGGCGCCGATAAAAAACTTTCTTTTCATTTTTTTGAACACCCGTTTTTATTTAATTGTAAATTCCACTCAGTAATTTATAATTTTATAATCAGATAATATAAATGTCAACAGTTAAGAGGCTACATTATAATTACAAATAATTACAAAATTTGTTTAAAATGATCAATGCTCACAAAAACATTTTGAAATGCCGAATAAGACAGAGAATTATAAAAAGAAATGACCCCTTCGCCGAAGTTGCGAAGGGGTTGAGATATGCCGTTTTTATTATTCCCAAGGGAATTTGTACTGTGTAAGGCCTAATTTGTCGCGGATTCCGCTGACCTCAGCCTGAACAGCTTCCGTGATGGGAACACCCTTGTCTTTTCTGTCAAGCCATACAAGGTATTCTTTTTCGCCTGCTGTGTAAATTCTCTCCGCCCCGGGAGCTTTTTTGGAAGCGCGTATTGTGCGCAGAATTTCGCCGGATTTTTTTCTGCAAAGTTCTTCGCCCAGAAAATGGTCGGTGTCAATCGCAATAAAGAAATGGCCGAGGTGGTAGGGAACATTTTCACCCTTCTCGTTTTTACCGTTGAGCATTTTGCCGTAGTTGCCGTCCTGAAGAGCGGCTGAAAGCAGCTCAACAACAACAGCGTAGCCGTAGCCTTTGTAACCGCCGAGAGCCTCGCCTATGCCGCCGAGGGTAACGAGAGCCGCCGTGCCGTTGCGGATTGCTTTAAGAGCAACGCCGGCGTCGCCTTCAACGGCATCGCCGTTAATGTCTATGATTGTGCCGGGGTGAACATCTTCACCGATTCTCTCATAATATTCGATTTTGCCGTTCTGAGTGATTGATGACGCGCAGTCAATGTTAAAATCAAAGGGCTCATCTGTGGGAATGCCGATGGTAAGAGGGTTGGTGCCGAACATACCCTCAACTCCGAAGGTGGGCGCAACTGAGGGGCGGGCGTTGGTGCCGGTAATGCCGATGCAGCCTGCCTGTGTTGCCATTGTGGTGTAATAACCCGCAATGCCGTAGTGGCAGGAATTGCGAACAACTACCATACCCATACCGTATTTCTTCGCTTTTTCAATAGCCATTTTCATCGACTTGTAGCCGATAACCTGACCCATACCGTCGTGGCCGTCAACAACAGCGGTCGTTTCGGTTTCTTTAATGATTTCATAGTTTGTTACGGGGTTCTGAATTCCGATGTTGATTCTGTCAATGTAGGTGGGTTTGAAGCGGTTGAAGCCGTGAGATTCAATGCCGCGCTTGTCGGATTCAAGAAGAACCTTCGCGCATATTTCCGCATCCTCACGGGGAACGCCGACACCTGCAAAAGCGTCAACAACAAAATTGTTAGCGGTTTCCCAATCGAGATATACTCTTGCCATTTATATAGCCTCCTGAATTAAAAAATTTACTTAAATATTATAGCATTACCGGTCGATAATATCAAGAGAAAACCGACCGGTAAAAGATTATTTGTTTATATAATTTTTTCTTTCGATTTTCATTGTGGTTGTTTTTTCAAATTCTGTATCGCGAATTTTGGTTTTTGTAACGCGTTTGAAAACAGGCATAGAATCGTTGACCCTGCGCACATCGTCCTTCAATCTGTCGCGCGCATCGGGGTAATCCTCTTCGTTAAGGAAGAATTCCGCCGTTATTCTGTCGTCTTCCTGGTAAACAAGAACTTCACTGACATAGTCGATGCAAATGAGCTTATCCTCAATCTCTTCGGGGCTTACATTTTTGCCGTTT
>ONON01000175.1 GCA_900319455.1 uncultured Eubacteriales bacterium | reverse complement strand
GCATTTCAAGCTCACCGGTGCTGTCTTTTGTTAAAGGGATTTTTACACTTCTTTGCTGCCGTTCCCGACATTTGACAAATACTCCGCCGGAGATATTGCGCAAAACCGTTTGAATGACCTGCCGAAGTGTGAAGCGGATGAAAACCCGAGAAGCCGGGCAATTTCGGAGGTGGATTTGCCCTCAATAAGATATTGCTTCGCGGCATTGATTTTCTTTCTCATTATAAAAGCGGAAACAGGTTCTCCCGTTTCCTTTTTAAAAATCCGTGAAAGATAGTCAGGTGAAACGCCGCAATCACCGGCAATTGCCCCGACTGTTATTTTTTCCGAAATATGAGAATTGATGTACGCGACGCTTTTACGGATATAAGGCGAGAACCTCGGCTGATTTTTGCTTTTGGAGACCATTTCCGTCAAAGCTATCATCCGCTTTACGAGATACATTACAATCTCTTCTTTTGTTGCAAATTTATCAACCGTCTTTATGCATTCATCCGAGAATTCATACGCCGCGCTTTCATTCACTCCGCCCTGAACAGCGTATCTTGTTGCAAGCGTGATTGCGCTGACCGCCGTATATTTATACTGCATAAGCTCGTTTTCCGACATATTGCCGATGATGATTTCGGAACCGATTTCACCGATTCGCTTTATAAGCTCCGCAAGGTCGCCCTGCTGAATGCAGGAATACAGCTTTATTTCCGTAATGTACGGCGTGCGTTTTTTCGTGGAAACATCATCAAGAGATTTTATTGTAATCAGTTCACCTGTATTCATTTTTAATTTTCTCCGTTTCATGTTTCAGCCTGTTAAAGTTCAAAGCCTCCCAAAGCGGAAAGATTAAGCCTCCTCTCAGCCGCATAGACGCTTCATTCATCGCGGCATAGCAGACAACCTTGAAATCGGCATATTTTGAAAGCGTATGTTTTGATTTGTATGTTTCATAAAGTCCGAACGCGTCGCCCCACATATTGCGAAGCTGAAACAGGTCATATTCCCTGTCCGCGAAACACGAGCCGCACGGGTCGATAAACCCTGTCAGCGCAAACGATTCCGGAGCCGCCATAATATTCATAATGTTCAGGTCGCCGTGAATTAAAACCGCCCGATCCGGTTCGGTATAAATCCCGTCAAACAACTCCGACGCTTCAAGCAGGAGTTCAAGCGAGTTTTTGCTGAATTTTCCTTTTTCGGCAAGGGCAGATAATCCGCGAAGCCACGGATTTCTCATTGTTTCGGTATAATACTCAAACCAGGTATCATAAGCCGGATTTGAAAGGCTGCCGAATTTGCCGTTTGTTACACAGTGCCATTCGCTCATACCGTCAACCACCTGCCGGGCAAAAGCGGCTTTCTTCTCTCCGCTTTTTAAAAGAAAAACGGGATTGAGAACATTTTTGCCGCCGATAAAGCTCATTGCAAGCAAAGATATATCATTATCTTCATAAGTGAAAATGACTTCCGGCATAGGCACGGATGTGTTTGCCCTAAGCGTTCTCAGCTGCTCCGCCTCGGCGTTTTGCGAACCTTTGACATGATAGGTTTTCAGCGCGACGGGAGCGCCGTCCATTTCGGCGCGGAACACTTTGCCGTAACTGCCGCCCCCGATAAATTTCAAATTTTCAATTTCTTTTCCGGTTTGACTTTTTACAATTTCGGGCAGTTTGCTCTTCAAAAATCCGATGTTCAGGTCAATTGATTTTTCAGCCATGGTTTTTCACCCTTTCAACCGCTTTATGAAACGCGTCTTTGCTTTCGGGCAAAAATGAGAACATTTGAAAGCAGTGACACATACCTTCATATTTAAAAAGTTTAACATCCGCGCAGGCTTGCTTCATTTTTTCATAAACACGGTCGCTGTCGCTCTCATCAAGCTCCGCCGTTCCGCAAAACAGCGCAGTCGGCGGAAAGCCGTAGAATTCGCCGCGGCAGGGGGAAATATACGGGCAGCTTCTGTCGGCATTTTGCGCATAGACGGAAATCCGCCGAAGAAGGTGCAGATTGTCTTCAATCCGTTTTCTTTTCGCAATGCCGTAAAACGGGTCGCTGTACGCGTTTTTTATTCTGCTTTCTCCCGTTGAATCGGCGTCGCCCCAAAGTGAAAAACAGACAATATTGCAGGGAAGCGGCAGCTTGTTGTCACGCAGATATAGGCAGGCCGCCAAAGCAACTGTCGCGCCCGCGCTGTCGCCGATGAAAACCGTTTTATCGGGAGAAAGCCCTTCCGAAATCAGGTGACGGTAAACCTTCACGGTGTCATACATCTGAGAGGGCAGTTCATTCGCCGGCCATGTGCCGTAATCAACGCTGATGACGGCGGCGCCGAAAATCCGGCTGTATTTCTCCGCCGTGCGCCTGTAAAAATTATTGAGCGGCACCTTGAAGCCGCCGCCGTGAATATGAAAAATCACTATATCTGTCTGCCGGTTGCCGGGGATGAGCGTTTCATAAGCAGTGCCGTCAAAAAGATGCCGATTATGAGTATATCCCGCGGGAACTTTATACTCCGCCTTCATACGCTTGGATATGGCGGCAAAACGGTCGCTGAGTTTATCGCTTTTTGAGAGCGGAGAATGAAAAATCAACCGCAATATGCTCATAAGCATTCTTCCCCGAATTGACGGCATATTTTTCACTCCCCGCTTGCGTTTTTATCGGTTTTATCATAACATAAAAACAGGCAGCTTACAATATACGGATTGTTTTTATGACGGATATGTAACGGGAGTGCGGAATTGTGCCGTTATGCCGGCAATAAATAAATAAAAGCAGCACCCGATAGCCTCAATTATCGGGTGGCGGTATTGATTTCCGGTTGTATTTCCCGTTTGCTGTGCTCAACCTCAATTACCGCCCTGTTGCGCAACTCACCGTTGCTTGTTTTTCTTTATCCGCCGTATTATAATAAGCGGCAGGAGGTGTTTTAATGAACACAAAAGATGTCATTTATGAACTGCGCACAAAAAACGGTATGTCGCAGGATGACCTTGCCGAAAAGGTTTTTGTAACGCGCCAGGCGGTCTCCCGGTGGGAAACCGGTGAAACCGTGCCCGGTACCGAAACGCTGAAACTGCTCTCTTCTCTTTTTGATGTTTCAATCAACACTCTGCTCGGTTCACCGCGCAAACTTATCTGTCAGTGCTGCGGTATGCCGCTTGACGATGAAATTACCGGCAGAAACAAAGACGGCTCTCTCAATGAGGACTACTGCAAATGGTGCTACGCCGACGGAACATACACATACAGCAATATGGACGACCTTATAGATGTGTGCGTAAAAAACATGGCCGGCGACGGATTTACGGAGGAACAGGCACGGGAATATCTGAAGCAGACACTGCCCTTTCTCGATTACTGGAAAAGATATGAAGACCTCGGCGAGGGCAACCAGTTTGAGCAATTTAAAAACCTGCTCGTTGATGAGATAAACGCCCTTGAAATTGAAGGGATGCCCAAGGTTGAAAAGCTTAACGCTCTTGTAGGCAAATTCGTTAACCTCGATTATCCTCTTCCGAACGGTTCAAAAGCAAAGTTTCTTGATGACGCAGTTACATATCTCGGCGCTCAGCTTGAGCCCGAATACGGCGGCGAGCGCTGTTTCGGCGTTCTTGCCGGTATGGATTTTATTCTTATTTGCACCTATGAGGCACAGGGTGAAAACCCGGAACTTGTGCTTTACAAAAAAAGATAAGCTCCGTCTTTTAAGCGATATAAAAAGATAAATGAAAGAAGGAACAAACCATGTGGAAAATGCTGCTGCTTTTCGGTATGCCCCTGCTCTATCCCTTTGAGATAGCGTACGGAATTTTTATGAACATCTTCGGCCCTCTCGGGGTGCCCGATTTTTTGGGCATAATGACAAATATGTAAAACACAGCAAAATATAAGCAGGCCGGTTTTTGAACTGACCTGCTTTTTTCGATTGTTACACAGTGCGCGGGGCGGCAAAAAGAATGCAATTGCCCCTGTTAATACTCCGTGCGTATATCTGTTTGTTTACCTTTAATACTATTGAAAAAATCCGTTTTTTAATCACTTTCTGCTTTTTATCGCTTGTTTGATTTTCTCAAATTCTATCGGAGTGTATTCAATTCTTTCCGCGCTGACACAAAAATGCTGTTCGCTGAAATCCGCGTAAATCGGGTTGGCGTGAACATGGCCGAACAGGTTGGCGTAAGGCATATTGGTGTTGACATAGACAGGCTCGTGAGAGAGAATCCAAAACCCTTCAATTATTATCGGGCAGTCATACACTTCACACATTCCGCAGGATCTGTAATAAGAATTTGATTTTACATCGTGGTTGCCTTTAACAAGAAAAATTCTGCCGTTGAGCCTTTCAATTATCTCTTTCTCATTATCATCCGCGCCGAAATCCCCCAGAACAAACACCGTATCATTTTCTCCGACTGTCGAATTCCAGTTACCGATAATCGCGCTGTTCATTTCTTCCGCGTTGAGGAACGGCCTGTTTTCATATTTCATTATACGCTCATCGCCGAAATGCGTATCCGCAATAAAAAAAGTTTTCTCAGCGTTCGCCTCACTCTTTTAATTTTTGTTCATTCTGTCAGGTTTTTTACTGTTATTTCTTTACTGCCCGATGGCTTTGCCGACACAACGGTTTCAGCCGTCATCTTCACTTAAATATTTGATTGCCTCAAGATATGTTTCATATTTACCGGGTTTTTTACCGCCGACCCTGCGGGTATCCGTATTATGTTTAAGGTCGGCGAGCTTCACCTTTTTAGCAATACCGTTTTGGGATATTGCCTTGATATATTCCATATACGGCACGGTTTCATCGTGGGTCAACAGCTTAAGGGCCTGTATCACCTCATCGCAAAATCCTTCTTTTTTCAGGTCTGTCAAGCTGTATTTATCGGCATGATCCTCTATAACATCGTGCAGCAGAGCAACAACGGTGCTGTTTTCATCATCCATTTGAGTTGCCAGATAAAACGGATGAAACACATAAGGATATCCGCCTTTATCAAGATCATCCTTATGCGCGTTGAACATTATTTCGCACGCTTTTTTTACTGTTTTGGAATAAAACATATACCGTTCTCCTCCCGTAAATTTTTTTAATTTCGCCGTTGTCGTTGAAAGCCGTAATATCAGCGGTGAAATACGGTTTCATAATAAAAGATATGGTTTTATGCAAGAATATTCACTTTTTCATTACTAAGTCAACCGCTGAATTGTTTTTTTGCATAATTCTTGCTATGCCAAACGGTCGCGGTGTCAAG
>ONON01000150.1 GCA_900319455.1 uncultured Eubacteriales bacterium | reverse complement strand
TTTCCGTATTCCGAAGAGGAATACCTGCAAAGATGTGCGAAGGTCGCTCTTTGAGGCATTACTGTTTTACGAGTGACTGCCCTTTCGCCGTTTTTGTTGTTATCCGACATCCGCTGCCCGCAACCTGAGCCGCCGTTGTCATCAGTCTTTTTTATTGCACAACAAACATATTTCAGGCGCTCTGCAATCCGTTAATCTGACCTGTGTTTAACCAATGCGCCCTGTTGTTGATATTACAATATTTCTATATTGACATTATAATATTTCAATGATAGAATAAAAATCGCTGAAAATATGAAAGGTTGTGCTTGTTATGATTTCAAGAAACTGCAAACGGGTTGTTTCGCTGCTTCTCGTTTTCATTCTCGCGTTTACCGTTTCGGTTTTTGCCTAAGCGGCGGCATTTATCTTGATTCTCAATACATTAAATAATAATTATGAAAAAAATATTTTACAGCATTCTTGCGGTTGCTTTTTTGACTGTGCTTGTTATTTTCATTCGCGGCAAATATAATGATGCAACCATGCAGAAAACAACTTTTGAAGAAACATCTGTTGAAAAACAGAAAATAAGTTCAGAATCTCTTTCGCCGGAAATGCAGAAGAATATCTACGATTCTTATCTTAAACAAACGGCAGGCAATATGTTATCCGATGACTTTAAAAGCAAAAATGTTTATGCGTATTATGACATCGGAAACGACGGCAGCCTTGACTTGATTTACGGATATAAGCCCGACAATTCCGATGAAATAAGAATCAGAAGTTTTCTCGGCATAGTCAACGGGCAGGTGAGCACGCGGTATTTTCTGCACAACCCCGATGTTGACACTTTCATACCCGTAATATACAGCAACGGAACAATACGCAACGGCGGGCAATACGGCGGAAGCAACGGCAGTGTTTGCGAGCAGTATGATTACTATAGGTTTTCAGGCAATCAACTTTGTCACTACATGATTTTGAGTTACCTTGCCCCGCCTGCGAGCGTTGCGGAAGAGTGGTATATTTGCCATATAGACCGGAACTACGGAAAAACCGCGGAGAAAGTCACCCGTGAAGAATATGACAGAATAAAAGCAGAAGCAGAAGCAGAGCCGGTGAACAGTGAACTTGAATGGCGTTCATTTGCCGACCTAGGCTGAATAACGGAAACAATGTAATTATGAAAAAAAGATTAATAACGATAATAACGGCGGTGCTTTTGATTTTACCGTCCTGTTCTGAAAAGCAGAAAAATGAGGGGCATGCGGAAAACACAGGCACAACCGTTCTGACTTCCGCGACGGTAACACAGAAAAAAGCTGAAACCGATTCCAAACCGCTGCTCACGCGGGAAGAACAAAAGCAACTGTTGACAGATTACCTGAAAAAGCAACTTGAAACACAGCGCGAAGATGCGAACGGCAGATTTGTGCTTGGCGAGGGCAATCCCTTTGACCTTCAAGTCAAGAATGATTATTACTCGTTTTATGACATTGACGGCGACGGTGTGCTCGAACTTATTCGCGGTTATAAAGATGAAAAATACTTCAGTTTCATTAAAGAGGAAGAACTCGGAAGCATAATTATCAACAATATAATCTATATTTCCGAAAGCGAAGCTGTTAATAATAACTACAGTTTTAATGTGCCGGGAAGCGATATTTACGGCGTTCCGGTTATATACGGCAACGGAATAATCAGAGACGGCGGAAAAGACAGCGAGAATTATCAGGAGTTTTATTATTATATTGATTGCAAAGGTATGGTAATCAGTTGCCTGCGACATTTCTTTAAAACGGATTCAGACAATGATAAATATGAGGTCGGGCTTTACGAAAACGGCATTTTTATATCTACTGAAACCATCAGCGAAGAAGAATTCTTTTTTAATAAATCGGGAATCGAAGCTTATCCGGTAAATGAGGAGCTTGAATGGCGCCCGATAACGGATTTTTTATAAACGCCTCCTGCTCCTCCGAGGGGACAAGGTGAATGCTCTCATCCGTTACGGGCACATACTCAACATAGATAACAGCCTTACAGCCGAGGTCGTAAAGCCCGTTCAGAAAATCGTCAGAGAACACTTCGTTTATGTTTTCGGTTGTTACCGTGACCGAGGTGCCGAAAATCATACCTCTACTTTTGACACCTTGCATAGCCTTTGTAACCTGAGAATAAACGCCGCTGCCTCTGCGCTCATCCGTTGTTTTTTCGTCGCCTTCAATGCTGATTATGGGAATAAGGTTGCGGTTTTTGTCAAACAAATCAAGATATTTGCTTTGCAGATAGGCGCCGTTTGTGAAAACGGGGAACAGAATATCTTTGTGCTGTGCCGCCTTTTGAAAAATAACGGATTGCAATGGTTGCCATAACGCCTCCAAATTTGATTGCATAAAATTATATTGTTTAAAACCGAATTTATTATATATTATTCTCCGCCTTTTGTCAACAGTAAAGGCGGTTTTAATATTTCATTAATAAAAAAACGCCCGCGAAGGGCAGTCACTCGTAAAACAGTAATGCCTCAAAGCGTGCGTTTCAGACTGTGCGGTTTAAAGTTTACTCACTTTTTTAAGCGCGTCGTATGAGCCGAGCAGTATCAGAATATCGTCGCCGTAAAGAACCGTGTCGGGAGTAATCTGAACATTTATATCACCCGCGTGGCGTATGCCGATAATGTTAACGGAGTGTTTTGCTCTTATGTTTATCTCGCCGACTTTTTTGCCCGCCCACTGTCTGGGAACCGAGGCTTCATCAATGGCGTATTCATCAGACAGCTCAATGTAATCCATAATGCTTTTGTTTGATGAAATCAGGCTTAAAGCCAGCCTGTCCGCAAATTCGTGTTCCGGTATGAAAACCTGTTTTGCGCCGAGCCTTTCAAGTATTGTTTTGTGTGTTGAACTGCTTGCTTTGCAAATGATATTCTCTACCCCGAGCTCGCTTAAATTCATGGTTACAAGGGTTGAGGAACCGAGATTGCTGCCCACAGCCACAATGACGCAGTCACACGAATCCACGCCGAGCTTTCGCAGCATGGCAATATCGCAGGCGTCAGCGACAACAGCCTGGGTTACACTGTCGCCTATTTTGTCAACGCACGAATCGTGAATGTCAATTGCCAACACATCGGCGCCGTTTTCATAAAGGCTGACAGCCAGCCTTGAACCGAACCTGCCGAGACCTATTACCGCAAAAGATTTCATTTTTTCACCTAACCTATAAGAAGATTTGTGCCGGAGTATCTGTAATTTCGCTCAGTGTAGTTGCCTTTTAAGAAGCCGATACTTATTGTGAGTATTCCTATTCTGCCGAAGAACATAAAAATAATCAGCATAATCTGAGAAGCCGTGCCGAGCTGCGCGGTTATTCCGGTGGACAGCCCGACGGTGCCGAGCGCCGATATTGTTTCAAAAAGAGCGGCGTCAAAAGTGACAGCCGAATTTGCGCACATAAACGCGGCACCGGCAAATGAGAGTGTTACCATTATAATGAAGAGTGACAAAGCGTTCATAACCTGCTCGTTTGACACGGTGTGTTTAAAAACATCCGTTCCCTTGCGGCCGCGCACACGGCTGCGGATAAAAAGAAAAAGAACAACAAAGGTTACCGTTTTTATTCCGCCCGCGGTGGAGCCTGACGAGCCGCCTATGAACATCAGAAAATCCGAAACAGCCTTGCCCGCCTGAGTAAGGCCGTTCTGGTCAAAAGAGGCGAAGCCCGCCGTTCTGAGAGTTACGGATTGGAAAAACGAGTTGAGCAGTTTTGAGCGTGTCGAAAAACCGCCGAGGGTTTGCGGATTGTTCCATTCAAGCAGGCAGAAAACAATCCAGCCGAACAAAAGCAGAACAGCCGTTGTTATGAGAACGAGTTTTGTGTAAACGCTCCATTTTTTCGGCTTTAAGCGTATTATTTCATCCCAGACAACAAAGCCTATTCCGCCCGCGATTATCAAAACCGAAAGCGTCGGCAAAACAACCGGGTCATCGGCCATAAGCGCCATACTGGCGCCGGGCGCTTTAAATCCCATAATGTCAAACCCGGCGTTGCAAAAAGCGGAAACGGAGTGAAAAACACCGAGCTTCAGCGCCCTTGACGCGCCGTAAAGCGGTAAAAACCTTAAAAACAGAACAAGAGCGCCGAGCGTTTCAACGCTTAAAGAGCCTATAAGAAGATTGCGCTGTATTCTCATAACGCCGCCGTTGCCGTCGGAGTTTATGGACTCCGCTATGAGCATACGCTGCTGAAAGCCGACCTTTTTGCGCGCAAGAACAAAAATGAAAGAGGCAAGCGACATAAAGCCGAGGCCGCCTATCTCAATCATCGCAATAATCACAAACTGCCCTACGCCGCTCCACTGGCTCCAGGTGTCGGCCAGAACCAAACCCGTTACACAGGTTGACGATGTTGCCGTAAACAGAGCTGTTTTAAAGCCGCAGCACTCCCCGTTTCTTGATGATACGGGGAGCATAAGAAGAACTGTGCCGAGAATTATCACAGCCGCAAAAACAAGCACGGCAATCTTGCTTGTGCTCAGTGATTTGCGCCTTTTTCGGACTGATTTTTCTGCCATCGCGTTTCCTTTTTAAAAGGCTGAAAAACAGCCTTTTGGTTAATCTTCTTTATTGGGGAGGTCTGTTACAACAGGCGGTGTGTCTGTGTTTTCACCGCCGGGAACATCGGGATTGTTCGGGGTGACAGGGGGTTCCGGGCTATCGGGAGAATCGGGAGTATCCGGTATGTCGGGAGTATCGGGATTGTCAACCGGAGCGGGTGAGGGGGGAGTGAAATCGCCCGAGGTAAAGAAAGTGATAGGGTCGGGTGAGGCTATTCTTTTTCCGCTGCCGTCAACCGTTTTAAGGCCGAGGTAATCGTTCGGGTCATATTCTTTGAAATTCTTTTCAAGCAACGGGTAAATCATATGGTTAAACAGCAGGTCCGCCCTGGGCGCGAGTATGCTGTTGGTGAGCATAATGTTTTTTGAGTCCGCTGTGTTAAATCGCAGGTTAAACCACGAAGGCAGAGTGAAAAACGGATAAAACGAATATGTGTCAAGATAACTGCAGAAAATCCAGATTTTCTTGTTTCGGAGCATATAAGCCTCAGACGATGAGATGAGCGTTCTCGGGCACATAAGGCAGGCACCC
>ONON01000148.1 GCA_900319455.1 uncultured Eubacteriales bacterium | reverse complement strand
CATCTTATGGCGGGCGAGGTTTACGGCAGGCTTGTTGAAACAGGCAGGGTAGTGAGCATAAAAGACACGACCTGCACCATTGAAGGCATTAAAGATAAAATAGCTTATCAGGGCGATTCAAATGTTTTGCAGGCAAATATGCCTTATCTTTATGACGCTTTTGTTGCCGGAGCAAGAGGAGTTGTTGCAACACCCACAACCTGCGGAGCGCATCTTTTCGTTAAAATCTGGGATGAGGTTCGCAAAGGCGATTTTGAAGCCGCAAAGCATACACATGAGCATATTATTCTTCTTGACAACGCAATAGACAGCGGCTTTAACGCCACGGCGAAATACCTTGTTAATCTCCAGGGCGTTCCGATGAATTGGGTAACAAGGGGCAACAATGTTCTCGCGCCTCAAAAACTCAATATGCTAAGAGTCTGGTACGGCTGGGCGAAATCACAGGGCATTATGCCTTAAAAGAAGGGTTAAAATGAATATTGACGAACTTGTAAAATTCTCAAACTTTTACGGCGGAAATACCGACCTGGTTCTTGCGGGCGGCGGCAATACATCCGCCAAAAACGGCAATGTTATGTATATAAAAAGCTCCGGAACGAGGCTCGCGACCATAAAAGCCGAACAGTTTGCCGAAATTGATTTGTCAAAGCTGTCACAAATATTTGAGAAAGAATATCCGCAGGATGACAGGGAAAGAGAAGCCCTTGTGCTCGCAGACCTTATGGCTTCAAAACGCGATGAGAATGATAATAAACGGCCGAGCGTTGAAACTATGCTTCACGCTCTGTTCAAACAAACTTATGTTTTGCACCTTCACCCCGCTGTTGTAAACGGACTTACCTGCTCGTCGGGCGGAGAAAAACTTGCGAAAACACTTTTCGGCGAAAAGATTATCTGGGTTGACGCCTGTAAACCGGGATATATCCTTTCAAAAATATGTTATGAAAAAATTTCGGATTATGAAAAACAGTATTCCGAAAGCGCGGATATACTTTTTTTGCAAAACCACGGTGTTTTTATAGCCGACAATACAGTTGAAGGCCTCGGAATTAAGCTTAACTCAATTATTGACACGCTTGAAAAACATCTTGTAAAAAAGCCCGATGTTTTTAATGAAACCAACGAAGATGAGTTCTGCAAAGATATTATTTCACTTTTCGGAGGCTGCTGTGTCGCTGTAAAAAGCGGTGATATTGACAGGTTCTGTGAAAATTACCAATCCGCCTTGTCAATAATAAATCCGTTTACACCCGACCATATAGTTTACTGCAACGCGTATCCTTTATGGATTGAAAACGCCGGTCAGCTTGAAGAAAAAACGGAAGAATATAAATCCCGCTTTAATAAACTGCCTAAAGTAATTATTTGCAAAAATAAAGGTATTTACTGCGTCGCTCCCGATGAAAATAAACTTGAAACGGTTAAAGCCGTTTTTGAGGACGCGGTTAAAATAGCCGTTTATTCACAAAGTTTCGGCGGCGCGCTGAATATGAGTGAAAATCTGACGGATTTTATTGTTAACTGGGAAGTTGAATCATATCGAAGCAAACAAAGTTAACGGAGGATGTTATGAACATAGATGAAGCAAAAACATACGCGGCGCAAAACACGCTGAACAGAAATTTCGCCCCCGGAAGACTTTCCGGTAAAATAACGGTTGTTACAGGCGGCGCGCAGGGCTTCGGCGCGGGTATTGCCGAATATTTATATAATGAGGGTGCGAGCGTTCTGATTGCCGATTTGCCTTTTCAAAAAGATACGGCCGAAAAACTTATAAATGATAAACTCGGCGACAGAGCCGCTTTTTGCCCCTGCGATGTTTCGGAAGAGGAATCGGTAAAAAACGCCGTGTGCTTTTGCGTTGAGAAATTCGGCGGTCTCGATTTATTTATTTCAAATGCCGGCATCGCGAAAGCTGGCGATATTTCAACTCTTGACACCGAAGTTTTTGAACGCATCGCTAAAATAAACTATAAAGGATTTTATCTGTGCGCTAAATATGCTTCAATAATTATGAAAGCGCAAAATGAAGCGAACGGCGAACTCTGGGGCGATATTGTTCAGATAAACTCCAAATCGGGCATTGTCGGCTCAAAAGCGAATTTTGCCTATTCCTCAAGCAAATTCGCGGGAATCGGCCTTACTCAGAGCCTTGCCCTTGAGCTTGCGCAATACAGAATAAAAGTCAACGCCGTATGCCCCGGCAATTACTACGACGGTCCTCTCTGGTCAGACCCTGAAAAAGGTCTTTTTGTTCAGTACTTAAACGCAGGTAAGGTTCCCGGAGCGAAAACGGTTGATGATGTTAAAGCTTTTTACCTTGCGAAACAGCCTATCAATAACAGAGGGTGTC
Organism: uncultured Eubacteriales bacterium; assembly: GCA_900319455.1. Taxonomy (GTDB): domain Bacteria; phylum Bacillota; class Clostridia; order Oscillospirales; family Acutalibacteraceae; genus CAG-177. The sequence continues at coordinate 27,011 of ONON01000148.1, read as the reverse complement.
TTCCGTCGGATGTTGCTAAAGCCGTTATTTACTGCGTTGAACAGCAGTTTGAAACAGGCCAGGCTGTTCCCGTTACCGGCGGTCAGGTAATGCTTGCTTAAACAGAGGGTTAAATTATGGATAATGAGATTTTAAAAAGGCTGAATTCCGCCTCGGCAGAGCAAAGGCTCGCTGAATTAAAAGCTGTTATTTCAAATGAAAAAGAAAAACCTCCGGTTTTAAATGAGTACGCCAACAACCATATTCACACCAAATATTCTTTTTCGCCGTATTCACCGACTGCCGCTGTTTTTTTCGCAAGGCAGGCGGGTCTTGCGACGGCCGGCATTATGGATCACGATTCCATTTCCGGAGCGCGGGAGTTCATTGAGGCAGGCAAAACGGCGGGTGTAGCCACAACAATCGGCCTTGAGTGCAGGGTTAGCCTTGCGGGAACCGCTCTTGAAGGCAAAAGAGTAAACAACCCGGATCAGAAAAGCGTGGCGTATATGGCTTTGCACGGGGTACCGCATCAGAATATTGAATATCTGAATGACTTTTTTGCCCCTCTCAGAGAAAAGAGAAATATTCGCAACAAAAAAATGGTTGAAAATATCAACGCTCTTGTTTCTGGCTGCGGAATAATTCTTAATTTTGAAAAAGATGTTATCCCACTGTCGAATTATTCCGAGGGCGGAAGTGTTACCGAAAGGCATATTCTTTACGCTCTGGCGCTTAAAATTGCCGAAAAATATCCGCGTAATACAGCCGCGTTTCTTGAGAATGAACTCGGCGTTCCTCTTTCGGAAAAGCAGAAAAATCAGATGAATGACACGCGCAGCGGCTATTTTACCTATGATTTGCTCGGAATTCTCAAAGGCGCGTTTATCAAAAAAATTTATGTTGACGCCGATGAGGAGCTTTTGCATATTTCAGAGCTTTCGGCGCTTGCGAAAAAAATCGATGCCCTTCTTTGCTACGCCTATCTCGGTGATGTTACAAACAGTGTAACGGGTGATAAAATCGCTCAGAAATTTGAAGACGATTATCTCGAAGAACTTTTTGAAATACTGAGGCACCAAAATGTTGACGCGGTAACTTATATGCCGTCAAGAAACACACCGGAGCAGCTTAAAAGAGTAATGGAATTATGCAAAAAATTCGGCTTTTTTGAGATTTCCGGTGAGGATATAAATTCACCGAGGCAGAGCTTTATTTGCGGAGAGCTTGCGAAACCTGAGTTCAGCCATCTCATTAAAGCCACCTGGACTCTTATTGAAAGGGAGAAGGAACTCTCAACCGATTATTAAAGATTGACAAATTATATAATACTATTGTATAATAATTTGTAATATTTTTAATCATAAATATCCGAAGGGAGAGTAATTGATGATTAAATTAAAAGCTGCCGTTTGCGCTGTGACGCACACGGGCAATGTTCTTAAAGAAAATGATGACAATTTTGTTCTTAACGGCAGAACCACGGCTACAGGTGAGCTTAAAAAAGGTTCCGCCTATATGCACAATGTTTATGAACCGTTCTATTTGGCTGTTTGCGACGGTATGGGCGGCGAAACAGCTTCCGATATTGCGTGCCGTTCAATAATTGAGTACGCCAAGGATGTTACCGATGCCGGTGATGATTTCAGCGGCCCTCTCGCGAACTGCCTTCGCGACGCCAATCAGAAGATTTGCGATGAGATTTCAAAAACCGGCAACAGAATCGGAACTACGGTTGCCGCGGTTTATGCCATTAAAGGCAAAATAGTTTGCGTCAATGTCGGCAACAGCAGAATATACAGATTTTCAGACGGAAACCTTGAGCAGCTTACCGATGATTCCAATTCGCGAAATCTCGGCATTTTCCCGGATGAAGCCCCGCTTTCACCCGGTGTGAGCGTTATAGAGGATTCGCAGGATGGCGATGTTCTTCTTATTTGCTCCGACGGTCTTTCGGATCTTGTTAATGATGAGGATATTTCTTCTATTATAGGAGCCTGCGAAAATCCGCAGGAAGCCGCGAGCAGGCTTGTTAAAACCGCGCTTCGCAACGGCGGAAACGACAATGTTTCGGTTATCGCTGTTTATCTTAAAACCGAACAGCCCGCCGGCACTTTCGCTCCTCTCGCTCAATCTGTAATCGGTTCATCCGATGCCGATTATTCAGAAGAATATCAGTCAAACTACGGCAGAACAGCCGACCGTAACGCCGCGCTTGCCGCGTTGAGTGATAACGACGGCGATGATGATGAAGATGACAACAGCGGCGCTAAAAAAATACTGTTTATGGCAGGCATTATTCTTCTTGCCGCGGCGCTTATGGTGCTTATAGCTTTCGGCGTTAAATCCATTATTTCTTCCCGCAGAGCCGCGAAAGAGGCTTTAACTTCAACCACAATGACTCAATCGGTTTATGAATTCACGGTTACAGAGCTTACCGAAACAGAAACCGAAACGGAATCCGAGACAGAAACCGAATCCGAAACCGAAGAGTCAACAACGCAGGCCGTAACAACAAGGCGTTATTACAACAACACTACCAGAAGGTACAGCGGCGGCAGCGGAACAAAGAAAACAACAGCAAAGCCTACCACTAAAAAATCCACCACCGAAAAACCGGATGATGTTATCAATATTGATGACAACAAAGATGATCCCGGCCCGACTGAGCCTACAAGCAACCAGACTCCCACAGAGAATAATCAGACTCCCACAAACAATCAGACACCTACCAATAACCAGACTCCTACCAATAACCAGACTCCCACAAACAGTCAAACGCCGACTAATAACGGTAACACAAGCGGCACTACAGTTTTTAACGGCAGCACTTATATTATCGGCGAAGACGGAGTTCTTATTCCCGCGTAAATTATAAAGCATTTCAGCCTTATCCGTAAGGGTAAGGCTGATTTAATAAAGAAGAAGAGGTATTGTAAAATGACATTATTTCAGGCAATCAACGCTTTGTGCGACTATGCCGTAAAAACAGGTTTAATTGAAAATGATGACAGAGTTTACTGCATAAACAGAGTAATTGATATTTTATCGCTTGACGGTTTTGAAGATGAAAAGTGCGACGGCGAACATTCACTTGAGGAGATTTTGAAAACTATTCTCGATTACGCCTGTGAAAAAGGGCTTTGCGAGAACTCCGTTGTTTACCGCGATTTGTTTGACACCCGCATTATGGGCGTTTTCACACCGAGACCGTCACAGGTTATAAAATCGTTTAAGGCAAAATATTCCGAATCTCCCGAAACGGCAACGGAATATTATTATAACCTCAGCAAAAACAGCGACTACATTCGTCAATACAGAATAAAGAACGATGTTAAGTGGGTAACAAAAACTCAATACGGCGATATTGATATAACAATCAATCTCTCAAAGCCGGAGAAAGACCCGAAAGCCATTGCCGCCGCGAAAAACGCAAAACAGAGCGGCTACCCGAAATGCCAGCTTTGCATTGAGAATGAGGGTTACGCCGGCAGAGTTAATCACCCCGCGCGTGAAAACCACAGAATTATACCTATTACCGTTAATAATGAGAAATGGTATTTTCAATATTCTCCCTATGTTTATTACAACGAACATTGCATTGCTTTAAACAGCAAACATACGCCGATGGTAATTGACAGGGCGGCGTTTAACAAGCTTTTTGATTTTGTCAAGCTTTTTCCGCATTACTTTATAGGTTCAAACGCGGATTTACCTATTGTCGGCGGTTCAATTCTGACTCATGAGCATTTTCAGGGCGGCAATTACACTTTCGCTATGGCAAAGGCACCCGTTGAAACAAAGGTTGTGTTTAACGGCTATAATGATATTGATGCGGGCATAGTAAAATGGCCCATGTCGGTTATTCGTTTAACCGGAAAAGACACTTTCAGAATTACCGAACTTGCTGAAAAAATACTTGACAAATGGCGCGCTTATGATGATGAAGAAGCTTTTATTTTCAGCAATACAAACGGTGTGCCGCATAACGCGATTACGCCGATTGCGAGATTCAGAGACGGTAAATATGAACTTGACCTTGTTTTGAGAAACAATATAACAACAGACGAATATCCGGACGGTTATTATCATCCACATCCCGAATACCATCACATAAAAAAAGAAAACATCGGCTTGATTGAAGTAATGGGTCTTGCGGTTCTTCCCTCAAGGCTTAAAAATGAGATGAGCGCTCTCAAAACCGCCATTCTCAATAATGATGATATTTCATCCGATGAGTTGCTTTCAAAACATTATGAATGGTCACAAATGCTCAAATCAAAGTACACCGTAACAGAAGATAATATAGATGGTATTATTAAAGATGAAATCGGTCTTGTTTTCTCGGCAATTCTTGAACAGTGCGGCGTGTTTGAACGGAGCGATGAAGGCAAACAACAGTTTTTGAGATTTATTGAAAGTGTTTGATTATATGAGTGATATATATGTTATCGGCAGTATGAATATGGATATGACTGTTGTTGCATCAAGATTTCCCGAATTGGGAGAAACGGTGAACGGTCAGTCATTTTCAACCGCGTACGGAGGTAAAGGCGCAAACCAGGCGGTTGCCGCGGCAAGGCTCGGCGCAAATGTTAAAATGTGCGCCTGCACAGGCAAAGATGTTTACGGTGAAGAACTTAAAAAAGCTCTCGAGAACGACGGAGTAAACACTGATTTTGTTTATGAAAGCGGCTCTTCGACCGGCGTTGCTGTTATTACACTTGTTGACGGCGACAATACAATAATCGTTGCAAAAGGCGCCAATGCCGATGTAAGCATAAAGCAGGCGGAACTGTTCCTGAAAAACGCAAAACCCGGCGATATTCTTCTCGCTCAGCTTGAAACCGACTTTGAAACAGTTGAGTATGCTTTAAAAACAGCAAAAATCAACAAAATGATTACTGTTTTAAATCCGGCGCCGGCGGATGCGCTGTCATCTTCACTTTGCGAATACTGTGATTATATTATTCCGAATGAAACCGAGCTTAAAACAATCACATCAAATGCCGATATTGATTTTTCATTGAAACTCATTAAAGAAAAGTACGGTTGCGTACCGATAGTGACGCTCGGTTCAGAGGGGTGCGCTTATTATTCCGAAAACGGTGTTAATCATCTGCCGTGCTCAAAAGTTAAAGCCGTGGATACAACAGGGGCGGGGGACACATTCTGCGGTGCGTTCTGCGCCGCGCTTTCAAAAGGCTCGCAAATTGAGGATTGTTTGAAATTTGCCCTTAAATGCGCGACATTGTCCGTTACAAGAAAAGGAGCTCAACCATCTTTACCTTATTTGAGTGAAATTGAATAGTTTTGTTTTAAAGCCCGCTTTTTACTGCGCTGAATACAGAAAAGCGGGCTTGATTTTTGCACATTCCGTAGTGGCGTTCCTTGACATTGCAACAATATGTGGTATAATGCTATTGGTAAAAAAGCACTTTTTTCGGAGGATTTTTTTAAATGGCAAAAAAGCCCGAATATAACAATGAAAGTATTAAAACCTTAAAAGATGAGCAGCGGGTAAGGCAAAAACCCGCCGTTATTTTCGGTTCCGACGGAATTGACGGCTGTGAACACGCAATTTTTGAAATTGTCTCCAATTCGGTTGATGAGGCGAGAGAAGGCTACGGCAACAAGATAATTGTTACACGATATGCCGATAAATCCATTGAGGTTCAGGATTTCGGCAGAGGCATTCCCGTTGATTATAACAACGCGGAAAAAAGATATAACTGGGAACTTGTTTTTTGTGAACTTTACGCAAGCGGAAAATATGACAACGGCGCAAACGGCAACTATGAGTTTTCACTGGGCACAAACGGTCTCGGCCTTTGCGCGACGCAGTATGCCTCAGAATATATGGAGGCGGAGGTTCACACAGGCGGTTATAAATATCTGCTGAATTTCAGGCGCGGTAAGCCTTACGGCAAGATGGTTAAAGAAGAATACAACCACCGTGACACCGGAACAAGAATAAAATGGAGACCGGACCTTGAAGTGTTCACCGATATTGATGTCTCGCTTGAATATTTTCAGAATATGATGCTTCATCAGTCCGTTGTAAACGCGGGCATAAGGTTTATTCTCAAAAATCAGAACGGTAAATCTTTTGACACATATGAATACTTTTATGAAAAAGGCATTGAGGATTATATCGCCGAAAAAGTCGGCGATGATTCACTGACCTCCGTTCAGGTCTGGAAAAACGAAACGGAGTGCCGCGACCGGGAAGATCTTGATTTATACAAGCTTAAAACAAACATTGTTTTCACATTTTCAAATAAAGTTCAGTTTAAAGAGTATTACCATAACTCAAGCTTTCTCGAAAACGGCGGCTCACCTGAAAAAGCCGTGCGCAACGCTTTTGTTTCACAGATTGACTCATTCCTGAAAACAAGCGGCAAATACCTTAAATCGGATTCAAAAATAACATTTCAGGATATTGAAGACTGCCTCGCTATTGTTATTTCATCGTTTTCAACCTTCACATCTTATGAGAACCAAACAAAAAAATCAATAAGCAACAAAGGCATTCAGGACGCTATGACGGCTTTTATAAAGCATCAGCTTGAAATATATTTTATTGAAAATCCTCTTGATGCCGACAAAATCGCCACACAGGTGCTTATTAACATGCGTTCACGCGTCAAGGCTGAAAAAACAAGGCTCGGCACAAAAGAATCTTTAATTCAGAATGTAAACAATCTTACAAACAGAATTCAAAAATTTGTGGATTGCCGCAGCAAAGATGTTTCTGTCAGGGAACTTTTTATTGTTGAGGGTGATTCGGCTAAAGGCGCCTGCGTTCAGTCGAGAAACGCTGAGTTTCAGGCGGTAATGCCAATCCGAGGCAAAATACTCAACTGCCTCAAAGTTGATTATGACCGCATATTCAAAAGCGATATTATAACCGATTTAATCAAGGTTATAGGTTGCGGAGTGGAGGTTCAGACAAAGCCCAAATCAGGAAAAGATCTTGTTTCATTTAATCTCGATTTGCTTCGCTGGAATAAAATAATAATATGCACCGATGCCGATGTTGACGGTTTTCATATAAGAACTCTTGTGCTTACAATGATTTACCGCCTTATGCCTACCTTGATTTATGAGGGCAAAGTGTTTATCGCCGAGTCGCCTCTTTATGAAATCACAAGCGGCGATGAAACATGGTTTGCTTACACGGAAAAAGAAAAATCCGAAGTTCTCTCAAAAATCGGTGATGCAAAATACAGCATTCAGCGTTCAAAAGGACTGGGTGAAAACGACCCTGAGATGATGAGCCTTACAACTATGAATCCGGCAACAAGAAGGCTTATAAAAGTCAGCCCTTCCGACGCCGAAATAACAAGTTATAAATTTGACCTTTTACTCGGCGACAACCTTGCCGACCGTAAGGATTACATAGCGCAAAACGGTTATAAATATATTGATTTAACCGATGTTTCATAACGGAGAAAAGATATGGCAAAGAAAACAGGAAAAAAAGAATCTGTTACCGCGTTAAAACCTCTTGATGACAAAACCCACATTTTCGGAGCGGGTGAAGTGGTTGACCAGGAGATTGTAAACACTCTTGAACTCAATTTTATGCCTTATGCCATGAGTGTTATAATGTCAAGGGCAATTCCCGAAATTGACGGTTTTAAACCTGCACACCGCAAAATATTATATATGATGTATAAAATGGATCTGCTCAACGCGCCGAGAGCGAAATCCGCAAAAATAGTAGGTCAGGTAATGCAGCTTAATCCGCACGGTGACGCGGCTATATATGACACTATGGTCAGGCTTTCAAAGGGCTACGAGGCTCTGCTTTACCCTTATGTTGATTCAAAAGGTAATTTCGGCAAAGCTTATTCGCGTGACATGATGTGGGCGGCTTCAAGATATACCGAGGCAAAGCTTGAAAAAATCTGCAAAGAACTGTTCAAGGATATTGCGAAAGATACCGTTGATATGGTTGACAACTTTGACAACTCAATGAAAGAACCGGCACTTTTGCCGGTGTCTTTCCCTACGGTTCTCATCAACGCAAATACGGGTATCGCCGCAGGTATGGCAAGTTCTATTTGCTCATTTAACCTTGAGGAGGTTTGCAAAACAACAATCGAGCTTCTCAAAAGCAAAAACCATGATGTCAGCGAAACCCTGCTTGCTCCCGATTTTGCGGGCGGCGGTCTGCTTGTTTATGACCGTGATGTTATGGAAGAAATATACAGAACCGGCAGGGGAGGCTTCAAAGTTCGCGCAAGGTACTCCTTTGACAAAGCCAACAGCTGCATTGAAATTACCGAAATTCCGCCCACAACTTCAATAGAGGCAATTATTGACAAAGTTATTGAAAAAGTTAAAACCGGCTCTTTCAAAGAAATAAATGACATACGCGATGAAACGGATTTGGGCGGATTGAAAATAACCGTTGATGTTAAGCGCGGAACCGATCCGGATAAACTTATGCGAAAACTTTATGCCTCAACTCCGCTTCAAGATACATTCTCCTGCAATTTCAACATTCTTGTAAACGGTGTTACAAAGGTAATGGGCGTTAAAGAAATATTGCTTGAATGGATTGATTTCAGAACCGAATGTGTAAGAAGAAGAACATTGTTTGATCTTAACAGAGCAAAAGACAGATTGCATCTTCTTCGCGGCCTTGAAAAAATTCTTGTTGATATTGACAAAGCCATCAGAATTATCAGAAACACCGAGGAAGAGAGCGAGGTTATTCCCAATTTGATGATTGGGTTTAAAATTGATAAAATTCAGGCTGAATATGTTGCCGAGATTAAACTGCGTCACCTCAATAAAGAGTATATTCTTAAAAGGTTGCAGGATATAAGCAACCTTGAAATTGCCATAAAAGACCTTCAGGAGACACTTGACAACCCCAAAAAAATCAAACAAATAATAGCGTTTGAGCTTAAAGAAGTAATTAAAAAATATGCCAAGCCGCGCAAAACGGAAATTGTATATTCAACAGATATTGAGGAAGATGAAGAGCAGGAAGAAAGCGTTCCGGATTATCCGGTAACTCTTTTCTTTACAAAAGAAGGCTATTTTAAAAAGATTACACCGCAATCCCTTCGCATGAGCAATGTTCAAAAACTCAAAGAAGGTGATGAAATACTGCTTACTGTTGAATCATCGAATAATAAAGAACTTCTGTTTTTTACAAACAAATGTCAGGTTTATAAGTCAAGGGTTTCGGATTTTGCCGACACCAAAGCGAGCGTATTCGGTGATTATGTTGCCGCAAAGCTTGAAATGGAGCAGGATGAAACAGCGGTTTATATGGCTGTTACCGACAGTTACAAAGGCTTTATGATGTTCTTTTTTGAAAACGGTAAGGCGGCAAAAGTTGAAATGTCCGCATACGCAACCAAAACAAAACGCAAAAAACTTATAAAGGCTTTTTCCGATAAATCACCCGTTGTTTCATTCCTTTATATTGAAGAAGATAAAGAAATAGTACTTAAATCAAGCGCCGGCAGATTGCTGCTTGTAAACACAGCTGTTATTTTGCCGAAAACAACAAAAGACACAATCGGTGTTTCTGTAATGACCCTGAAAAAAGGTCAGAAGCTTTTCGGAGTCAGAGATTACATTGAAGGTGAATTTGCCAAACCTTACCGATATAAATCCAAAAATCTGCCGGCTGCCGGAGCGTTGCCGAGCGCCGATGATGTCGGTGAACAGCTTACACTTTGATTTTTTTAAAAAAATACTTGCATTTATTTATGTTATATGCTAAAATCCCATAGTACAATTATTTACGGAGGATTATAAAATGAGTTGGTATAATATAATTATCGGCGTAGTTATTATTCTTGTTTCGATCAGTGCCGTTATTATTGTTCTTATGCAAGAGAGCCGCAGTGCCGGTCTCTCAGGTGCCATAGCAGGCGGAGCAGACACATTTCTCGGCAAAAACAAAGGCAGGTCTGTTGAAGACAAGCTTGTTAAAATCACAAAGTATTTAACAATTGCTTTCTTTGTTCTTGCTCTTTTGTCAACGCTTATTGTTCTTTTCTTTTAACAGCGTAATTTTTGCGGCAGGTGAATTGTTCGCCTGCCTCTTTTTTATTTAATACTTGAATAAATTAATAATTTATTATATAATAGAATAGTTAAATAGAATTATTATTTCGGGGGCAGCTTCGGATGAGCAAAAACAAACAGAAAAAAAAGAACAAGCAGCATAATAAGTTTTTCACAGTGTTCTGGGGTATAGTCCTTGTAGGTGTTTTTACCGTTGTTGCTGTTGCCGCTTTTGTTTTTATAAATGTTGTTATTAAAGTTAACGGTGATGTCATTGTTGACCTTAATGACTATACAAAAAATCAGAATCAGACTTCTTTTATTTATATGTATGAAGACGATGACCCGAACAAGGTAAAAGAGCTTTTAAGACTTCACGCTGAAGAAAACCGTATTTGGGTTGACCTTGATAAGATGTCTGTTTATTTGCAGGATTGTTTTGTAGGGCTTGAGGATAAACGCTTTTATCAGCACCACGGTGTTGACTGGATAAGAACAATCGGTTCCGCTAAATATAAATTCAGTCAGGGCGGTTCAACCATTACTCAGCAGTTAATCAAAAATATTACAAACGAAAAAGATGTTACCTTAGTCAGAAAATTCAATGAGATTGTGTCTGCGCTGAATCTTGAAAAGAATTATGACAAAAAGCCGATTCTGGAGGCTTATCTTAATACGGTTTATCTCGGAAGCGGCTGCTACGGTGTTAAAACCGCCGCCGAAAAATACTTCGGAAAAGATGTAAGCGAATTAAACCTTGCCGAATCCGCCTGTATTTCTGTTATTACAAAAGCTCCTTACGGCTATAATCCTTTATATAACAGAGAGGCGAACAGAGAAAGACAGCTTTACTGTCTTAAAAGTATGCTTGAACAGGGCCTGATTTCACAGCAGGAATATGATGAAGCGGTAAATTATCATCTTGTTTTTACAAATGATCCCGATTATGTTCCTTCGGCTGAATTTCTTGCTCAGCAGCAAAAAGAAGAACAGGAAGAAAAAGACGAATACTGGAGTTACTATATTGATTATGTAATTCAGAGCGTTATTGATGACCTTATGGATCAATATGATTACTCCGAACTTCAGGCAAGCAACAAGATTTATTACGGCGGTTTAAAAATATATGCCGCTGTTGACCTTGATATTCAGGCAGACCTTGAATACATTTTTGAAAACAGAATAGGTTTTGACAATTATGAGATTCAGGGCGCAATGACTGTTATGAATTACACGGGCAGAGTAATGGGTATAGTCGGCGGCGCAGGCAAAAAAACCACAAACCGCGGTTTGAACATTGCCTCTTCGGCATACAGGCAGCCGGGTTCAACAATCAAGCCTATCTCAACATACGCCCCGCTTTTTGACCTTAATGAGATAACTTGGTCAACACTTGTTAAAGATTACGCTTTTGCGTATAACGGCTCAATGTGGCCCCACAATGTTGACAAAACACTCGGCTCCGGTGCCAATGTTACCATTCAGTACGCTGTTCAGGAGTCAAAAAACACCGTACCCGCAAGACTTATTAAAGACACCCTTACAATAGATAAATCATTTGATTATCTTGAAAATCATTTTATGCTCTCGCACCTTGACAGCACTAATGATAAAGATTTAGGGCCTCTTGCGACCGGCTCTCTGACTTACGGCGCGAGCACGCTTGAAATGTGCGCCGCTTACGCGACTTTCGGCAACGGCGGCAGGTATTATAAGCCTTATGCTTATTATAAAGTAACAAACAGCAGCGGAACAGAAACAATCCTTGATAATACCGATCCTCAGTTTACGCAGGCGATAAGCGAGGAAGCTTCCGACATTATGTGTAAAATTCTGCAAACCGTAAACACGAGCTGGTACGGCACAGCTCCAAATGTCAGACAGTTTCCGATTTTTGCGAAAACAGGTACTACATCAGATGAAAAAGACAGATGGTTCTGCGCCGGCACGCCTTATTATGTAGGCGCCGTTTGGTATGGTTACAGCCAGAATCCCAGACCGATCAACGCGTCAATTAACCCCGCGGGCACCATATTCTTCAATGTTTTTGACAGAATTCACCGCGGGCTTGACACAAATGTTGAATTTCCGAGCAGCCCCAATGTTACAAGCGCGTATTATTGCACATATTCCGGCAATCTTGCGTCATCTAACTGTACCTCAACCGCAAAAGGCTGGTACAGCAGTGATAATATGCCTCCTTATTGCACATCATCGCATTACAGAAGGTCGGCAAGTTCGGGTAATTCCGGCGGAGGAGGAAACTCCAATTTTAACATAAGCGATTTATTACCGTTTTAAATCATTATAAAGCTGCGGCTGAATTTCCGCAGCTTTTTTTAAAAGGGCAGGGTGCTTTATGATTATATTATCTGTTGATTACGGTGATGTCAGAACAGGCATTGCCGTGTGTGATAAATTTGAAATTCTGGCTTCGCCTGTGTGTGTTATAGAAGAAAAAAACGCTGAAGTTCTGGCAGATAAAATTAAAGAAACCGCCGAAAAAAACAAGGCGGAAATAATTGTTGTGGGTTTGCCGAAAAATATGGATTCAACCGAGGGGTTCCGCGCCGAGCGGTGCAAAGAATTTGCCGATTTATTGAAGTCAAAAACCGGTATTGCTGTTGAAATGCAGGATGAAAGACTTACTACGGTAAGCGCGCATAACGCTTTAAACACGGTTAATGTCAGAGGTAAAAAGAGAAAGGCTGTTGTAGATGCTGTTTCAGCCGTAATGATTCTTCAGGATTTTATTGATAAGCGCAAAAATACAGCCCCGGAGGTTAAATGATATGGCTGCGAAAACAAAAACCGTTTTTATATGCAATCAATGCGGTTATGAAACCGCAAAATGGTTCGGCCAATGCCCCGGGTGCGGTGAATGGAACACAATGACCGAGGAAATTAAATCTACAGCTAAACAATCGCCTGTCAGCCGCGCTTCAATCGCCAACGCTTTAACTATTGATGAAATAACCGCGGATGACAGCATACGCTATAACACCGGTTTTAAGGAACTTGACAGAGTTTTGGGCGGCGGTCTTGTAAATGGCTCCCTTGTGTTGCTGAGCGGTGACCCCGGAATAGGCAAATCCACAATTCTTTTGCAAATTTGTCAAAGTCTCGGCGAAAAACATAAAGTACTATATGTTACCGGTGAAGAATCGGCACAGCAGATAAAACTGCGCGCTAAAAGGCTCGGGGTTTTTACATCAAATCTTTTTATAATGTGTGAAAACAATGTTCAGAGCATAATTGAATATGTCAGCGTAAACAAGCCCGGAGTTATGATTATCGATTCAATTCAGACAATGACAATTGATGAAATCAGTTCTTCTGCCGGCAGTGTTACACAGATAAGGGAGTCAACTTCAGCGTTTATGCGTTGCTCAAAGTCGCTTAACATACCTACAATCATTGTAGGTCATGTCAACAAAGACGGTAATATCGCAGGTCCAAAGGTTCTTGAACATATTGTTGACTGTGTGCTTTATTTTGAAGGTGAAAGAAATCTTTCATACAGAATTTTAAGAGCGGTAAAAAACAGATACGGTTCTACAAATGAAATAGGCGTTTTTGAAATGACGGACTCCGGTCTTTCGGAAGTCGAAAATCCCTCTCTTATGCTGATTTCGGGCAAACCGAAAAACACATCCGGCAGTTGTATAACCTGTGTTATGGAAGGCAGTCGGCCGATTTTAGCTGAGGTTCAAGGGCTTGTTTCTGCTTCAGGTTACGGGAATCCGCGAAGAATGAGCAACGGGTTTGATTATAACAGAATGGCAATGATTTTAGCCGTGCTTGAAAAACGCTCGGGTTATTTTTTCGGCAACTGCGACGCTTATGTTAATATAGTGGGCGGTCTTAAAGCCGATGAGCCCGCGTCTGACCTTGCTGTAGCTCTTGCTCTTGTTTCAAGCCTGAAAGACATCCCGGTAAATGATGAAACAATTGTGTTCGGTGAGCTCGGCCTCGGAGGAGAACTGAGATCTATAACATGCTGTGAACAAAGAATAAAAGAAGCGGAGCGTCTCGGCTTTAAGCGCTGTATTATTCCGAAACACAACCTCAAAAAGTTGAGCGGAATTAAAGGCGATATGGAGATTATAGGCGCTTATAATGTAACAGACGCGTTTGAAGCGTCTATATAGTATGTATAAATTTATTGAAAAGCCAAATTTGCCGGAAAATGATGTTGATACGGCGGCGATAAGCGCGTCGGCAGGGGAGGCAATAAAAAAACTTAACGCTCTCTCGATAAAAACCATTCAGATAAAACCTTGCGAAAATTTGCCCGACGGATTAAATGAACACGCCGATTTACAGCTTCTTCATATGGGCAAAAACAAATTTTTAACCCCTTCCGGTTGCGAACATTTGTACGATAAACTCGTTGAAAAAGAATTTACAATCAAAACGGTAAACAAACTCGGAAAAGAATATCCGCTTGATGTTCCGCTCAACGCTAAAATTGTTGGCAGATTTATTATTTGTAACACAAGAACAATATCCAAAACTGTGCTGATGGAAGCCGAAATAATGAATTTAACGGTAATTGACACAAAACAAGGATATTCCGGCTGTTCTGTTTGCGTTTTGAATGAAAACGCAATTATTACAGATGATAAAAACATATTTACAGCCGCTCAGATTTTTTTAAACGATGTAACATTGGTTGAAAAGAATTCCATTCGATTGAAAAACTACAATTACGGATTTATCGGAGGATGCTGCGGCAAGATTTCAAAAAATAAGATTGCGTTTAACGGCAGTTTGATGAGCCACAGTGACTGCAACAAAATTGCGGATGCTTTAAACAGAAACGGTATTAACGGATATGAGCTTCACAGCGGAGTTCTTGAGGATATAGGCGGAATAATCCCTCTTACCGAAAAAACAGTATAATCAGCCTTTATTTTAAAAAAATCCTCCCCTAAATTATACAAAACATTTATTTTGTATAATTTTTGATATTTTTTTGGCGATATAATCTTTGCACTGTTTTGTCAAAAATCAACATTTTAATTTGTTATTCCCCCGGATTGGTAAAGGTAAATATTATGAGAAAAGAAGAAATTGTCACATTACCTGTATGCGTTCAGGATTATCTGAATTATCTTAATGTTGTTAAAAACAAGTCTGAGCTGACTGTTTTGGAATATGCTTCGGATTTAAGAATGTTTACCCGTTTTGAACTGCGTCGTTACAATCCTTCACTTCTTACACTCCCCTTTGAAAAAACAGAAATTTTCTCCGCTGATGTTTCTTTTTATGAAAAGCTCTGTTTAACAGATGCTTATGCATTTTTAAGTTATTGCAAAGACGAACGCAAAGACGACTCTTCCGCAAGGGCAAGAAAAACCGTTTCTGTCAAAAGGTTTTATAAATATCTCTTTTCAAATAATCTTATTAAAGAAAACAATATGGTTAATCTTGAAGCGCCTAAAATAAAAAAGTCTTTGCCCAAATATCTAACATTGGAACAAAGTTTGGATTTGCTTAATTCTGTTGAAGGTAAAAATAAGGAACGCGATTATTGTATTCTTACTTTTTTTCTTAATTGCGGTTTAAGACTTGCTGAGCTTGTGTCGATTAATCTTTCTGATTTTTCCGATGAAGGAACGCTGAGAGTTGTCGGTAAAGGAAATAAAGAAAGAACAATTTATATTAACGACGCTTGTGCCAAAGCGCTTAATTCTTATCTAAGAGTACGCCCTGTTGACGGAGTTATTGACAAAAAAGCTTTGTTTTTAAGTAATCAGAAAAAAAGAATAAGCCCCAAAACAGTTCAGCATATGGTAAACACATATCTTGATAAAGCCGGACTCGGGAATATGGGGTTTTCCGTTCACAAACTGCGTCACACTGCCGCAACACTTATGTATCAGCACGGAAATGTTGATGTGCTTCTGCTGAAAGAGATTTTAGGCCATGAAAACCTCGCGACCACAGAGATATATACTCATGTTATTAACGAACAGCTGCGAAACGCCGTTGACAGCAATCCGTTGAATAATCCTGATATAAAATGAAAAAAACAACATATTTTTGATTTTTTTAAGTTGACATATACAATATGTAGTGGTATTATAATTAAGAAAGAAATGCAATTTTATTGCAAAAAACTGTAAAAAAGGAAGGTCAGAAAATGAAAAAATTTCTTTCAGTAATGTTTGCGGTAATGTTTATTTTTTCCGCGATGTCCGTTGCGGCTGATGCGTGGTCAACCTCTTGCCCCTACTGCGGAGCGACATTCTCATCAGAAGATGCTTACGCAGAGCATATGAACAAGTTTAACCACACAGACGGTCATTATATCACCTGCCCCTATACCGGCGATGATTATGAAGGCGGCGGATGCGGCGAAAAATTCTCAACCAAAGCTGCATACGATGTTCATGTAATCACTTGCAAACACAAAGGCGATTACACAGGTCTCGGCTATCTCAAGAATGTTGTTCTTAAACAGATTATCAATGCGGTTAAAGGCGTTGACTGGGGCTCACTTTTCGGCGGTATTGTTTCTGTTGTAAAGGCTCTTGTTAAAGGCATTGATTTCGGTGAACTTTGGAACACTATTAAGGGCTCATTCAAATATATCAGCGCATAATTTGTATTTTTATTATCAGCCTGCTTTCGCGGGCTGATATTTTTTTGCATAAAAATACCCCGGAAAAACTCCGGGGTAAACCGTTTAATTACTGAGCATCATTATCATCAAACGCGTCTCCGCATTCAGGACAGAATTTGGGAGGATTCTGAGGATCTTCCGGAGTCCAACCGCATTTATCACAACGGTAAAGAGGAGCGCCGGCAGGTTTCTTCGCTCCGCATTCCGAACAGAACTTACCCTTGTTTAACGCGCCGCAGGAACATTTCCAACCATCCTCTGAAACAGGCTTCTTTGCGCCGCACTCAGGGCAGAAATTACCTGTTGCGGTGGCGCCGCAAGAACATTTCCAACCGTTTGAAGCCGCAACGGCAGCAGCCTGAGCCTGCTTACTCTGCTGTTCGGCAACCGCATAGAGATTTTGAGCGTTTGCGCCGCCTGCCTGCTGTGCGAAGCCCATACCCATAAAGCCCATCATTGAACCGTTGGGGTTGCTTGCGGCATTTTTCATAGCCTCTGCCTGTGCGTCAACAATAGCGGCTGCGCCCATTGAAGCGTTGCGATAAACAGCTTTTTTCTGAAGGTCTTTAATCATCGCTTCGTCTTCTTCGGAAGCTGTAGCGGAATTAATGCCTACAGAAATAATTTCAAGACCTCTGAGTTCTTTCCATTTAGCGGTAAGAACATCGTTCATTGCGTCACAAAGTTCCATAGTATGGGCAGGAAGAGCGCTGTAGCGAACTCCCATTTCTGAAATCTTTGCGAAAGCGGGCTGCAACGCGGTTAAAAACTCAGTTTTTAACTGGTTGTCAATTTCATTTCTGCTGTATGATGTTGCAACATTGCCGCAGACATTTGTGTAAAAAAGAAGCGGGTCAGTAACTTTATATGAATAAACACCGTTGCAACGGATTGCGATATCAACATCAAGACCGATGTTATTGTCAACAACACGGAAGGGAATGGGGTTCTGAGTGCCGAATTTATTATCCGGTAATTCTTTAGTGTTAAAATAATAAACTCGCTGATCTTTGCCTGTGTCACCGCCGTAAGTAAATCTTCTGCCGATTGTTTTGAATGTCTGAACAATGCTGTCACTGAGCTTACCTGTGAAAATGCTGGGTTCGGATGAGGAATCATAAGTAAATTCACCGGGTTCTGCACACACTTCAACAATTTTGCCCTGATCAACAATTATCATACACTGGCCGTCGGCAACAGCTATGCCTGAACCGTTTGAAATAATGTTGTCGTTACCCTGAGTGTTGGATGAACGGCTTGATGTCCTTTTTTTGCCCTTGACCATTATTGTATTCTGGTCAATCGCGTCGCAATAGAAAAATTCTTTCCACTGATCGGCAAGAACACCGCCCAATGCACCTGTTGCAGCTTTTATAAGACCCATATTAATACTCCTTTCGGTATTAAAACTTATAAAATTTTGTATATTTTACCACAAATTCATCAATAAATCAATAGTTATTGAGTTGATACAGCCGGTGAAGATAAAATTCCCGTTTGCCTCAAAACATATTCATAACTCCAGTTATCGTCTGAAGATCTCCAGGCTCCCGGTCCGTGCCAGCTTTCTTTAACATTTACAAGGTGAAGCGGACCGAATGTGTTATATCTGTGAATGAAAAGTTCAAGTTCAACAAGATGTTCACCTGCCGAAATATTATCAGCAGAGAAAATATAAGGAGGGTAAATAATACTGCCTGCTCTTTTACCGTCAATATTTACTCCGATTAAAGCTCCTCTGTAATCGGATGCTCTGAGTTTTAAGCGCCCTTCGGGAGTATTAACACGGAATTTATATTTGATGTTTCCGCCGTAGAACGGGAACCCCTGCCCTGTAAGGTCTCCGAATGAAATCTTCTCGGGCAACGGTATAATAACGGATTTTCTGCCAACGGTTTTTACACCGAAATTACCGAGAATAAACATATTTTCCGTGTTGGTTGAAATACCGAACGGAATATTAACCGTCAGAACATTTCTGCCTTTTATGATTTTCGGCAGTTTCACTTTTAAAATTGAAATATCCACATAGCTGCCGGTTATGCTGTTATTAACTTTTTCTCCGTTAAAGGTAATTTCGGCTTTTTCAGCGTCTTCAAGGGCAAGTTCAGCGTTTGAATACTCAATTTCACTTTCAAATGTAAATCTGAGAGTGAGTGTGTTTGAAGCGGGATTTTTACCCGTGACATAAGGCTGAACAATACTGCCGCTGCGTTGCGGTAAACCGGTTTTTTCTCTGCATATATTGTCAAGGCGTAATATTTCTTCGGGTTTTGAAAACTCTTTTTCAAAATCAAGTTTATATTCGGCGTAATCCAAAAGCAAAACATTGGGTTCGCTTAATTCATAATCAACACAGTCCTGTTCAATAACAGAGAAATCCGGGTTTAAATCAACGCAATTGAGAGCTGTTTCAATTTTGCCTTTTTTAAGATTATAAAGCATTGAGTCATAACCGTAAATTTTTGTTCTGATAACGGTTTTGCCATTGGCATATTCCGTTTTTACGGGAAGAATGTCGCCGTTTTGCGTGTTGTAAAGCTGAGCAATATACTCCCCTTCAATTATTATCTGAACATCTTTACCGCCGTCGATATCTTTATTAAAAGGTTCATAGGCGTTAGCAACAAACAGCCAGCGGCAGTCATTATCCTGACGAAGCTGATATATGAATTTGTCGGTCAGTCTGCCGTCGGAATATCTGATTGTAACAGTTCTGTTTTCTTCAAGGCATTCAAGAAGCGATGAACGGGAAAAATCTATATTAATCGCTCCGTCATTTAGCTTATTGCCGTTATCACTTATCTTCGCGTCACAAAGATAAGGCGTGTTCCCCATTATAACAACTTTACCGCCGTTGGCTTTAAAACCGTTAAGAATGTCAAAAGTTGTTTTTCTCAAAGTTTCACAGCCCGGAACAATTATTACATCATACTCCATTTCTCCGACTTTGAGAGGATTTGATGGGCTTTTGCAAAGCTGAGGCAGAAGTGATTCCGAGATGAAGTTAAAATCTATACTGCCTTCAAGAAGCCATTTAGTGATGTTCATAAATCTGTCATTCAGATTTTCACGCAGAACAGCCGACTTGTCGTTAGGACCCCAGTGAAGCCAGAAACTTTCAACAGGATGAATAACGCCGACTTTAACAACAGGCTTGCCTCTTGTAAGCGCGGTGTTTATTCTCGCAAAATGGTCTTCAAGTATTTTGTATTCTTTATACCAAGGCGACTGATAATGAATTGAAGCCGGATAATCGCGTTTCGCCTCCCCTTTCATCGCGTACCAGGAAAGGTGCGGTACTCTGACGGTAACGCCGAGACACGCCTGCCAGTCACCCTGATACTTATAGGTTCTGAAATCGCAATCCCAGCCGGTCACGCCGTAAAGCTCCGATAAAACGCCTTCACGCCCGAATTGATGAGCTGCCGACTGAGCCTGCTTGGCGGTTGTAAACTCATGATTGTTGCAAAGCATATCAATGCCGGGCAACTGAAAACCTCTGTAAGAGCGCATAGCTTCGCCGAGAGCTGCAGTTTGGCTGTGAAGAGAAGGCTCTTCCATCATATGACCTGTAAGATATATATTGTTTTTTTCGCACCATTCGCCGACTGTGTCGGCAAATGAACGGGTAAAGAGCTCGCTGATTAAATCGTGATACTGATACCTCGCAACGGATGTTTCACCGTTTGGTAAATCCCAGATAATTTCAGGAAGAGTTGTGAAAATATCTTCACCGTATGTTTCTTTGTAGAATTCCGGAACTTTATCCGTCCACGGCATTCCTACATCCATTTTATCAAAAGAATTGTTTAAAAGGCTCTTTCTTGTAAACTGAGGCTCATCGGTAAAAATTGCCGGAACGGTTTTATCAAACTCGTCACCTACGGCATCTTTGTATTTTTTATGCGTCACCTCAATAAATTTTTCTATTGCGGCTTTGTTTAAGGTGTCAACATAAGTCTGACCGTTATACCAGCTTTGTGATGTTGATATTTCAAGAAAAGCAAACCATTTAGTACCCTGCGCGTCATCATTCTTATCAATGAGCTTATAAGATTTCAAAAAGCCGTCGCTGTCAAGAACAATATCATAGCAGGCAAGCAGTTTACCTTTTCCGCTGCGGCCTGAATCAGCGCGAGAATCTGTGCTCATATATGCTTCGGCTTCTTCAAAAGGCGTAAAAAGAAGGCACCGTGAGCGATATTCTTCATCTTTGGTAACAATTCCTCCTGCGGCGCCGGAAGGCCACCTGTCTTCATCATAAAGCCAGGCGAGCATATTGTTATTTTTCGCTTTTTTTACACAACAATCAACAAGCGACATAAACTCGTCGCTTAAATACTTATTTTCAAGCCCGGTTCTGACATGCATATGAAAACCGCCGAGCCCCATATCCCTGAATATATCAATCTGCCGTTCAAGCTCATCTTTTTGAAGATAACTGTTCCACGCCCAAAAAGGGGTGCCGCGGTACTCAGCGGTAGGATTTTTGAACAGCTTTTCGGATAATTTGTACTCACCGTTTTTTTTGTAAAGCATAGCGACCCTCTTTTATTTTAAAATAATATCATTGCTTTTCGCGAATGTATCAATTCCGTAAAGAAACAGAATCTGTGAAGCGGTCTCGTTTTTAATAAACTCACTTACCGGCTTTTTATAATACCTCAGATCTATCATAACTATTTCGCTGAAATTCTCAGCTAAAAACGGAGCTAAACAATGAGCAAAAGAGTCTTTTATTATAATAAGCTTGCCGCCGGTTTTTCCGGTTTTAATTCTTTCAATGCCATGATTACCGTTAAGAAAAACAACATATTTGTCTTCCGTTTCAAGCGCGTCTTCAAAAAACATATTATCATATTTCAAAGGATTTTTGCCGTCTTCAATAATAACCTGCGCTTTACCGTTTGTGATTTTATTGCGCATAATTGTCATCGTATCCGGCTTTGTGAGCGTATAACAGGATGTTGAATATGAAGTTCCGCGAAAACCGTTGACTTTTTCTTTATTGTAAACAGACTCCGGTGCCGGAGAAATGTTTAAGCTGTTACATATTGTTTTATATGCGATATAGGCGCCTTCGGATGTCCAGTGATGGTCTGTTTTATAATAGAGTAATTCTTTATTTTTTTCTTTTTCAAACAGCGGAAAAACATTGATATTAGTAAGATCAGGGGCTTTTGAAGCGATTGAGTTAAGATATTCTTTATCACTGTAATCAAGGCTGTTTACAGGCAGATATTCACCGTAAATACTGCCTTTTGTGGGAACAATCATCAAAAACACGGGAATATCGGATGCTTTTGAAAAATCGTTTACGCGTTTAAGATTTTTGTAAAAACTGTTTTCGCGGTCAAAAGGTTTTTCAATTAACCATCCGTTTTTGCCGAGATAAACTCCCGCGGAGCCGTTATTGCCTTTAATCAGTTCAAAATATGAATTAACCGAAACAAAAAAAGAACGGAAAGGAGTCTGATCGGCAAGGAATTTTTCAAAACCCTGCTCAAAACTGCCGTCTTTAACGGTTTGGAATGTAAGTTCGGGAAATTGTGTCAAATATCTTTTTTCTGTTTGAGAATAGTCATTTTTAGGCAAAAAAACATACAGTAACGCTATGGAAAAAACAAAAATAATAAAAATAGAAATAAGTATTTTTGAAGTTTTATTTTTCATAATCTTTTATATTCAGAATTTAAAATACAAAAAAGGATTATAATTATCGTTTACAAGGCTTGCTGTGCAAAGAATTAAAACAAGCAAAGCAACAACCGCCTCAACATATTTGAATCCTTTTAAATCGGACAGTTTATTATATATTTTTCTTATTATCGGAGTTGATGCCGCGGCGGCAATAATGAGCATAGGTAAAGATGATAAAACCGCCGTTATCCCGTCTGACGAAATAAAGCTGCCTGTGAACAGTGTTGAAATAAACGTAAACATGGCTTTTACGCCGCCGACATCATCAGAGTAATAGAATATAACCCATCCGAAAACAATAAACACAAGCGAGTATAAATGCTTTATAACAGCGGGCATTTTATTAAGCGCTTTAAGCATAAAGAGTTTTTCAAAAACAAGAATAACTCCGAAATACAAACCCCAAAACAGAAAATTCCAGCTTGCTCCGTGCCAGAGCCCGGTTAATCCCCACACAACAAAAAGATTAAAAATCTGTCTGGGGAGACCTTTTCTGTTGCCTCCGAGAGGAATGTAAACATATTCTTTAAACCATGTGCTTAAAGATATATGCCAGCGCCGCCAGAATTCGGTAATGCTTTTTGAAATATACGGATAATCAAAATTTTTGAGGAATTCAAACCCGAACATATTTCCGAGCCCTCTTGCCATATCCGAATAACCGCTGAAATCAAAATAAATCTGGAATGTGTAAGCGATTATTCCGACCCAGGAAACGAGCGCTCCCCCGCCCTGCATTTGCCTCATATTATCCCATATAAGACCTACCGGATTGGCAATCAGAACCTTTTTTGCGAGACCGAGAAGAAACAGCCTTATACCTCTTGAAAAAAGCTGAAGGTTTTCATGCCTTTCAACAAGCTGATCGTCAACATCGCGATAACGCACAATGGGCCCCGCAATCAGTTGCGGAAACAAAGATACATAGGTTCCGAATGCGATAATGTTGCGCTGAGCCTCAGTATCCCTTCTGTAAACATCTATTGTATAAGACATTATCTGGAATGTATAAAATGAAATTCCGATAGGCAGAGGAATGCTAATCAGCGGAATGTTTAAAAAAGGAAGAACAACTTTTAAATTATTTGTAATAAAACCGGCATATTTAAAAAATCCAAGTAAGCCAAGGTCGATAACTACTGATGCAATCAGAATGAATTTTCTTTTTTTATTATTTGAGTTTGATTTTTCAATTAATATTCCGGCAATATAATTTATCAGAATTGAAAAAAGCATGAGGAAAACCAATACAGGTTCTCCCCATCCGTAAAAAATCAAATCCGCAATCAACAGGAATGCATTACGGAATTTTACCGGTAAAAGATAATAAATCAGGAGAACAACCGGTAAAAAAGCGAACATAAAGACTAAACTTGAAAAAACCAAAATTTAACTCCTGTTTATCAGTTGAAGTATGAATTGTAAATATTGACAATTTCAGATGCGTTTTCCGAAACGAAAAGCGAAACATAAACGCCGTTTATATTAACATTGCTGTTTTGAAGAAGATAAGCATAATCGGGTTCATATGACTGATATGTTTCAATCTGTTCTGTAATGTAAGTATTAAGCTGATTGGAAATCTGCTGAGCTGACGATTCATCATTCGCCTCAAATATCGCAAGCTCGGTGCCTACATAATTCGCGTCGCGAACAACAGCGAAATCTTTTGCGAGTGAGCCGTCAACACCGAAATAATCCAAAAGGTCGTCATTTGTAGTAAGATTCATTGTTTCTTCAGGCATCTGAACACTTGATGTAATTTCATCCATCACAGCGTGGATGTCGATCGCTTTGTTCGCAGTTTCGGATCCGCATGCGGCAAAAACAAAAAGAACAGAAAAAACAAGTGATAACGAAATAATAATTTTTTTCATAAAATACCTCTCAGATTAAAAAAGTGAAATTAAATAGTTAATCCAGATTTCGCAGGCTTCCTGTTTAAGGTGAATACCCTGACTTTCAGGGTCACTGCAATAATCATCATTTAAACAATTGTTTTCGTTTTTAAGGTTTTGGTTGATATCAATATATGTCCAGCCGTTTTTTTCGCACATCTCAGACAGATAATTGTTAAACTCATCTACATTTTCATTTGTAAACTTATTATGCTCTTTTGAAGCGATTATCGGTGTAACGGATTGAACATATATCTGAATATCGGGATTTTTTTCGATTATTCTGTTAATTAAGGTTTCGGCGTTTTCTATGTCTTCATCAAAAGGGAACAGGCAAAAATCATTCATTCCGAGCATTATAAATGCTTTTTTTGCCCCTATAAGATTTACACCGTCTTCAACAAGAACAGTCTTACCCTGATATTTGGGATGAACGGCGTCTTTCTGTTCCGGGTCAAGCGTCGCGTTATAATAGCTCATACTGCCGCTGCAAAGAAATTCGGCGTTGGAAAGGCACTCAAAATTATTATTGCGCTGTTTTGTTACGTAATTCTTCAAGCTTAATGTAACGCTGTCACCTATAAAAACCGAATCTTTGAAAAAAGCGCTCCCGACTGATTCGGGTATTGTCAGCCCGGGATCGTTGTTGAATTTTATAAATTCGGCAAGAGAATCGGATGCCGACGGCAACAAGGAAACTTTCAGTTCATTTTCACTTGATGAACATGAAGTAAAACAGCACAGAAGAAGAGATAAACAAATCAATAACGCGAAAATGCGAAATCTGTTTTTCAAAACAAAATCCTCCATTTATATTATATTTATTATAACATTATTACTTTTTATGTCAACAAAAATTGAACAATAGTATTGTAAAAATAATAAATATAAAATATAATTATTGATTGAAAGGAGAGTCTGTATGAGTAACTTCTCTTTACCGCACCATCACAGTGATGAATCCGATGCCGAAAGCATAAAAAAAACACTTGATAACATAGAAAATTTCAATAAAGTTGCCGACATATTCAAACAGCTCGGCGACTCGAGCAGATTGCGTATTTTCTGCCTTCTTTGCCACAGGGAAGAATGCGTTATTGATATTGCCGCTATGGTTGATATGACAACTCCTGCTGTTTCTCACCATTTAAAGCAGCTTAAAAGTTCCGGGCTTATTACCGGCAGACGCGACGGTAAAGAGGTTTATTATAAAGCCTCCGATACCGTTGAAGCGGAGTATCTGCATAAAACGGTTGACAAGGTTATGGACATCACCTGCCCCGGCCGTACCGATATTTTATAATATTATGACCGCGCCCGAAAAGACGCGGTCATTGCTTTTATCTGACTGTAACTTTATGAAAAACTTTTTTGCCTTTTTTGATTATAAGCGGATTTTCTTTAATGGCATCGTATGTAAACGATGCGAAAGAATCCGTTATTTTTTCATCATTAACGGTAACACTGCCCTGCGTAATCAATGTTCTGGCGTCTCTGCCCGATTGAGCAAGTTTGGTAATGGTTAGAATTTTAAAAAGTCCTATGCTTCCGTCATTAAAATCCTCATCCGAAAGCTCGGTTGAAGGCATATCGTCACTTACACTTCCGCCGCCGAAAAGTGCTTTCGCGGCGTTTTGCGCTTTTACGGCCTCTTCCTCACCGTGAACAAGTTTTGTAAGTTCATAAGCGAGTATCTCTTTTGCGGTGTTGAGCTGACTGCCTTCCCATTTATCCATTTTATCAATCTCTTCAAGAGGGAGGAAGGTGAGCATACGGATGCATTTAAGAACATCTTCATCGGCAACATTTCGCCAGTACTGATAAAAATCATAAGGCGATGTTTTTTCCGGATTAAGCCACACCGCGCCTGAAACGGTTTTGCCCATTTTTTTGCCTTCGGAATTAAGAAGGAGAGTTATTGTCATTGCCTGAGCTTTGGCGTCTTCTTCTTCGAGCCCCATTTTTTTGCGTATTAACTCTCTGCCGAAAAGCATATTGCTCCACTGGTCATCACCGCCGAACTGCAGATTGCACCCGTAATTATTATACAAATAATAAAAATCGTAGCTTTGCATAATCATATAGTTGAATTCAAGGAATGAAAGCCCTTTTTCCATTCTCTGTTTATAACACTCGGCACGAAGCATATTATTAACTGAAAAATAAGGGCCTACATCGCGAAGAACATCAATATAATTAAGATCAATCAGCCAGTCCGCGTTGTTAAGCAGAAGCGCTTTACCTTCTGAGAAATCAATAAATCTGCTCATCTGTTTTTTGAAACAGTCAACATTGTGCTGAATTGTCTCTTTTGTCATCATTTTGCGCATATCCGATTTGCCGGAAGGGTCACCTATCATCGCCGTCGCTCCGCCGATTAAAGCAATAGGCTTGTTCCCTGCCATCTGCAACCTTTTCATAAGGCACAAAGCCATAAAATGGCCGACATGAAGACTGTCGGCGGTCGGGTCAAATCCAATATAAAAAGTTGCTTCGCCTTTATTAATTAAAGATTTCACTTTTTCTTCATCCGTTACCTGAGCAATAAGGCCTCTGGCAACGAGCTCATCATAAATTGTCATATTTGTTTCCTTTCAAAAAAATTATTCAAGCGCTGCTTTAAGAACAGGCAGTGCATTTTTTGCTTCTTTATAAAAATCAGCGGTTCCTGCCTCAACGGAACAGGTTTGAACACCCGCTGAAATAAGAGCGGAAATAAAATCCTTTTGGTTAAATCCGTCACCGGGAGCCGGATAAATTCT
>ONON01000178.1 GCA_900319455.1 uncultured Eubacteriales bacterium | reverse complement strand
TTTAAATATGTTTTCTGTTGATTGGTTTCGCTGTTAATTTGTTCATTTACCTGAGCGGGATTGCTCTCAGCAAAAGCAGTCCCTACACAAGACAGAGCAATCATTGCCGCCATTAACAAAGAAATAAACGCTTTAAACTTTTTCATAATCATTACTCCCTTTTCTGTGCAATGCACTTTTAAAATGATTTTTTATATAAAAACAACCGCACCATACATAAAACATGTATAGCGCGGTTAGAATATATTTAATGATACACTTATAAAAGCAGGGGTATTATTTACCTCTGTCTGTCTGTCTGTCTGTCTGTCTGTCTGTCAAGGATTTTCGCACCTTTCATTTTACAAGTCAAGTTATTATAACACAATGTTTTTATATTTTCAACATTTTATTTATTGAATTTGCTGTTTGAGTTATAAAAACACAGGCTTGCAAAGATTAACTCTGCAAGCCTGATAAAATCAATAATATTATTCTTCAAAGAAGAACTGGAACTGGCCTTTGTTCTTCTGCTTTTTTTTCTTTTCTTTCGGTTCCTTCTTTTTCACCGGTTCGGGAGCGGGTTCGGGTTCCGGTTCCGGCTCGGGTTCCGGTGCGGGAGGAAGCTCATCCTCATCGCCTTCATCCGCTTCTTCCTCTTCGTAAGGATCCTCCTCAGGTTCGGGTTCGGGTTCGGGTTCGGGTTCAGGCTCCGGCTCAAGTTCTTCTTCTGTTTCCTCTTTCTCCGGTTCCTCTTCCGGTTCATCCTCAACCTCGGGCTCCTCTTCTTCTTCGTCTTCGTCCTCTTCGGGTTCTTCTTCCGCAACAACGGGAGCAACTGCCTCAACAGGCTCTTCCTGCGCCGGGGCTTCTTCGGGAAGCTCTTCACCTTCTTCGGGTTTCTTCTTTTTCTTTGCGAGAGCGGCGATTATAAGAATAAGCGCAATGAGCGCAAGCGCCGCAACAATTATAATCTTGCTCAGTGAGCCCGCGTCACGCTTTTCGGGCGCAGCCTGAGTTGTTTCAATTTCACTGACGGTTTCGGGCACCGATGTTTCGGCAGCCTGAGTTTCTTCGGCTGTTTCGGTTTCATCCGGGGCCTGTGTTGTCTCAACCTCCGATGTCTGCTCCTGAGTGGTAGGCTCCGCTGTTGTGAGAACCTGTGTTGTTGCAATTTCGGTTGTTTCAACTTCCGTTACGGGCACCGGTGACCACGCGGCGACTTTTGCCTCTTTTGTTATTGGATTGCCGTCGCCTAAGTCTATTGAAAGCACCGCTGCATCATTAGCTTCAACATTCTCTGTTGCCGCTAATTTAATTGTTGTTTTGCCTGATGCAGCGTTTGGCTGTGTGTTCGCTTTTTTAAGCTGTGTGCCGGACCCCTGCGCGGTAAACGCGTTGACCGTGCCGCCGGAGGATTCGACAAGAGCCTTGAAATTCTTTAAATGCTCGGCCTTTGTGCCCGAGGGATAAAAGCCCTTTATTGCGGTTTTGGAATCCGCGACCTTCTTCTTTGTGGCGGTTATTTTAGGGTCTTTGCTGGTATCTTCACCGTCTGAATAGATAACGGGAACAACATTCTCCGCCTTGCTTGCCTTTGCAAGATCAACAAGTTTGGATGTTGCCGCGTAAAAGGCTGTGTGCTGACCGTCGCATTCAATCGCGTCAATCTTTTTGGTCGCGGCTTCTTTGCTCTCGGAACCGTCAAGAACCTTCTCGACTTTATCATCAAATGTGTAAAGAACCACTTTCTCATTTTTGCCGAGTGAATTTATGAGGGCTTTGATACCCGCCTTCTCCGACGCGAATTCTTTTTTATTGTTTGACGCGGAAGTGTCAACCATAATTATCCATTCGGTTGAAGACGCTTTTGCCGCCTGAACGCCGCTGACATCAAGCTTTTTGCCGTCAAGAGTGGCTTTTACGCCGTCTGCGCTGACATTTCCGGCGCCGTCAATCTCAACACTGATTTCGGGCAGAGCACTTGTGTCAACGCTCGCAATTTCTGCCGCAAACGCAGGCAATGCCGTAAGGCCTGCCAATATAAGGCACATTAAAACTGCCAGAAAACTTCTTTTCATACACTCAACTCCCTATGTTTAGATATGTTTATTATATCATATAGTTTATTAAAATCAAATAGTTTTTGATTAAGATTTTATTACAGAGATAGCGAATAAAACAGATGTCTCAAAGTTCCTTTTTGCAGAGTTCAAGTGCGGACTCAACAACCTTGTCCATATCATAATATCTATACTCGCCGAGTCTGCCGCCGAAAACAACATTTTTTTCTTTCTCCGCAAGCGCTTTATACTTTTGATAAAGCGCTGTATTTTTTTCATCATTCAAGGGATAGTACGGCTCAACGCCGGGTTTCCACTCCGCGCTGTATTCACGGGAAATAACCGTACCGGGGATTTCTTTTCCGTTTTCATCAAGGCCGAACTCGAACCACTTATGTTCTATTATCCTTGTAAACGGCGTTTCTCTGTCGGTGTAATTCACTACCGCGTTCCCCTGATAATTCGCAGTGTTGAGCGTTTCGGTCTCAAATCTGACTGTTCTGTATTGCAGTTCGCCGAAACAAAAACCGTAATACTCATCAATCGGTCCGGTAAACACCGTTTTTTCTGCAATACCGTCGAATTCCGCTTTGTTTTTAAGGTAGTCAACACCTGTGTGCACTTCAATACCGTCAAGCATATTTTCAACCATTTTTGTATATCCGCCGACAGGAACACCTTGATAAAGTGCGTTGAAATAGTTGTTGTCGAATGTAAATCTGACGGGCAAACGGCGTATGATAAAAGCCGGCAGATCTTTACAATCTTTGCCCCACTGTTTTTCGGTATATCCTTTGACAAGTTTTTCGTAAACATCTCTGCCGACAAGTGAAATCGCCTGTTCTTCGAGGTTTAAAGGTTCCGTTATTCCGGATTCTTTTCGCTGTTTTTCAACAACTGCACGCGCTTCATCCGGAGTATTCACGCCCCACATTTTGTTGAATGTGTACATATTGAACGGCAGGGAATATAACTCGCCTTTATAATTAGCAACGGGCGAGTTTGTGTATCGGTTAAACCGGGCAAAACGGTTGACATATTTCCAGACTTCTTCGCTGTTTGTGTGAAATATGTGCGCGCCATATTTGTGAACATTTATGCCGCCGATATTCTCTGTGTAGGCATTACCCGCAATGTGATTTCTGCGGTCAATAACCAGAACGGATTTGCCTGCGGCTTTCGCTTCGTGAGCGAACACGGCTCCGAATAAGCCGGCTCCGACTACAAGATAATCAAACACTGTGCTCAACTTCTTCCGTCAATTTTTCTTCCGTTTCACAGGCTCCTTCGTTATCACTTTTGCCTGCCGGTTCTTCTTCGGTTTCTTCGTTATCCGCATCGGGCAAAGCCGTTGCCTTTGCCCATTCCTCTTTCTGCAAAGGCAACTTTTTATAAGGCGGTTCGGTGTTGTTTGCAAGGCCTAAGAAAATGAAGAAAAACGGCAGAATAAAAATCATTCTGTTTCCGAAAAACGCCGAGGCAATATAGCCGAGTGAGGCAGTAAGGCAAACGAGAGTGGCATTGTCAACGCTTTTTCTTCTGATAAGAGCTTTGATGAAAACCGACATAAGCCCCGCAATATAGAGAAGCGCGGCGGGAATACCGTATTCAACCGCGTAATCAAGATATTCATTGTGGACTTTCTCCTGACCGGTATCTGCGGCGAGGCGGTCAACCGTGCCTTCAATACCGTAGCCTATAAAAGGTCTTTCTTTGATGTATTCCCAGGTTGCGCGCCATAAACCCCAGCGCGCGGTGCCCGCACTGTCGGCATCTTCGGCGTTGGTGGCAATCTTTTCAACATCGTTGCCGAGTTTAACAAGCTCGGTAAAGAAACTGCCATATTTCAGCCCTACAACAAAACAGATTGCAAGAAAAACAAGCAGAGCGGCAACCGCCGAAAAGCTGAATTTGCCTTTTTTGATTGACGCGGCGATAATCAGGAAAACAAACGCAACAAGGCAGGCAATAAACCCGCCGAAACTGTTGTTGAAAGCGAGAACCACCGAATTAAGACAAAATGAGAAGAACGCGAAAATCCTCGCCGCTTTGTTCTTTTCGAGCGCGAACAGCGCTGCCGAGAGCATAATCGCCATAGTCAGAAAATAGGCATAGAAGTTGAAGTGGTAGAAGATTCCCGTAAAGTTTCCATTTACAAGAATTTTTATATTTATTCCAAAGAAATCCAACAAAACAATTGTGGCTATAGAAACACTTGTTATAATGTAAAAATAAATTACAGAATACTTAATATTACAGTTTCTTATTACAGAGCCGCACAAATAAAAAACAAGAAAATAGCATAAAACATGAATAAGCCCTTCTCCTCTTTGAGAATAACCAAACAACAGCGGTTTTTCCGTTTGATTAACGACAGTAGATATAACAATAAAAACGCAAACTAAAGCCATAAACAAAAAAGGGAGATAATCTAAGCTGTTTTGGAAATTCACCTTTTTTAAAAATGCAGTGTGCGATATGTAAGCTATTAAAGCAAATACAATAGCAGAATAAATGAACACATGAATAATCGCAGTATAGTAGTCACCGATCCACTCATTTGTCGCCATAGTGTGCGCTATTTGTGAAGCATCGTCAGTTTTAGTTTCAAATTTTAGTGTGTAAACTATCATATGTACAACAGGGGTGAGGAGATAGCAGAAAAGGGGTATGGCAAGCCAGACCTCGTGGTTGCGCACGAAGATATC
>ONON01000142.1 GCA_900319455.1 uncultured Eubacteriales bacterium | reverse complement strand
GGTGCGAAGCAGTTTTCACGCAAAAAAAGAGTCGCAGAACAAGGAAGATTTGTGAGAGCATACTTGATGTATGGTAAGCAAATCTGATGATGTTATGCGGCTTTTAGTTTGATGCGAAAACCAATACTGGTTTATGAGTTACTGCCCAAAGGCGGCTCTCAGTGTTTTGACCCGGATTATTCAATTCCGCTTTATTTCATTTCCCCGCCGGAGGTCAGAATATCCTGCTTGAACTCCTCGTTAACATCGGGGTAGGCGGAGAGCATGGGCTCAACCTTTTCGCCTTTTTTACGGGCGAAATAGTTCGCGGTTATTTTCGCGACAAGCCCGCTCAGTGCAATAACGCAAATCAGGTTGGGCAGAGCCATAAGCCCGTTGAAGGTGTCGTCAACAGCCCACACAAGGTCGCTTTTTATAAGCGATGACACGGCTATAAGAACAACATAGAGAATTTTGAATATTATAACCGCGCGCCTGCGCCCCTTCGCGCTCAGAGAGCCGAAAACAAACTCAACCGCTTTTTCGCCGTAGTATGACCACGCTATAACCGTGGTGAACGCGAACAGCGGCAGAATAACCGAAAAAACGGCGGTGCCGAATGAGCCGAAGGTGTTTGAGAACATTGTCATTGACATAACGCTGTCTTCCATATCGGATGAAAGGGCGCCGGGGTCAAAGCCGGTAAGGAACATAAGGGCGGTGAGCGTGCAGATAATAAATGTGTCAAAAAACACTTCAAACACACCCCAGAGACCCTGTTTGACAGGCTCCCTTGTTTCGGACGCCGAGTGGGCTATAACCGATGAGCCGAGACCCGCCTCGTTTGAAAAGACGCCCCTTGCCATACCCTTTTTTATAACCTGCGAAAAGCCGTAGCCGAGAATGCCGCCGCCTGCCGATTTGAAATTGAACGCTTTGGTGAATATGAGCGCGAGCGCGCCGGGTATGTTTCTGAAATGAATTACTATTGAAATAACCGACATCACAATAAACAGAAGCGACATAAACGGCACAAGAGCCGACGCCACCTTGCCTATGCGTTTTATTCCGCCGATGATTACAACTGCCGTCAGAACCGCTGCAACAATGCCGATTATGAGTTTAACCGTTCCCGTGTTATTGACATCGGTAAAGCGGGAGGCGGTTTCGGCGAGAGTGCCCGAAATCTTGTTTGTCTGTACTCCGCTCATACCAACGGCGGCAAACATGCAGAAAACCGCCGCGAGATAGCCGAGCCACTTCCATTTAAGACCGTAGGCGATATAGTAAAACGCGCCGCCCGACAGGTTGCCGTCTTTGTCTTTTTTTCTGAAATAAAGACCCAGCACATTTTCGGCGTAGTTTGTAACCATGCCGAAAAAGGCGGAAATCCACATCCAGAAAACTGCGCCGGGGCCGCCGGTAAGAATGGCTGAAACAACGCCCACTATGTTGCCTGTGCCCACCGTGCCCGAAATCGCCGTTGAGAACGCCTCAAACTGCGAAACGGAGTTTACTCTGCTGTCTTTTTCTCTTTTTTTGCCGAGGCTTTTCAGCGTGGGGATAATTGTGGTGTTGAGAGACTCCCTGAAATGCGTCACCTGCAAAAATCCCGTTCTGACGCTCAGTATAACGCCCGTGCCGAGAATAAGGATAATAACGGGCCAGCCCCAGACAATGCCGTTTATTACATTGTTCGCGTTTTCAATTACGGATAAAATTTTATCAAACATATAAACTCCCCGCCCGCCGCGCAAAAAGAAAAGTCAGCGGGCTGCCGCTGACTCAAAACGCGAAAACGCTTTTTAATACCTCCGTCCTTTTGCCTGAGAGATTGGGGAGCATAAGCCCCTTTGCACCTTCGGCATCCGCTCTTGTCGGAATTCTCCGGAGATCGTCAGCAGGCAGTCAACGCAAAGCCTTTTCTGCTTGCTTCATACGAACTTTTTTTATTTTACCGCGAAATTATATCACAGCGTTGCGCCGTAATCAAGGCTTTTTCCGCTTATGACACAAATTTTTTTATGTCGCCCGCGCAGGCGTTCTCTTTGGCGACGGCGAGCATAAGCTTTATGCGGTTTTCCTGGTTTACCCTTGTGGCGCCCGGGTCATAGTCTATGGGGACTATGTTTGAATCGGGGTAGATTTCACGCAGCTTGCGAACCATTCCCTTGCCCACAATATGGTTGGGCAGGCAGCCGAAGGGCTGGGCGCACACTATGTTGCCGTAGCCGCTTTCTATAAGCTCCATCATTTCTGCGGTGAGAAGCCAGCCCTCGCCCATTTTGCAGCCGTAGCCCATAACGGGCTCAATTAGTTCGCGCAGGTGTTTGTAAGGCGTGGGCGCCGCAAAGTCTCCGTATGCCTTCGCCGCCTGCTCAATGCACGCCTCAACGTGCATCATATACCACATAACGGCTTTCATAACAAGTTTTTTAAGCTTTTTGCCGCCGTAGAGTTTTATATCTTCAAGACGGTTGTCGGTTTTGAAGAAAACAAAGCCCATAAGGCCGGGAACATTTGGCTCGCAACCCTGAGAAATGAGAAAATCCTCAAGGTGATTGTTCGCGAGCGGGGAATATTTGACATAGATTTCGCCCACAATGCCCACTTTGATTTTTTCGGTTTTATTTACGGGAATTTCGGAAAAATCTTTTGTGATTTTCGGCATTATCTTCTTGGCTGAAAAATAATCATAGCCCTTGTTCTGCCCGAAAAAGCGCACAAGCTTGGCTATCCACCTCTCAACAAGAGCGTCTGTTTCGCCCGCGTTTATTTCATAGGGCTTTACCTGGTTTTTAAGCAGCATAATAAGGTCGCCGTAGATTAAGCAGGAGAGAAATTTCATACCCATTGCCGGAGTGAATTTGAAGCCCGGGTTTTTTTCAAGACCCGACAGGTTGAGCGAGATTACCGGCACATAGCCGTAACCCGCTTTTACAAGCGCCTTGCGCAAAAGGTGAATGTAGTTTGAGGCGCGGCAGCCTCCGCCTGTCTGCGTAATCAGAAGGGCGGTTTTGTGCGGGTCGTATCTGCCGCTGTTGAGCGCGTTTATAAGCTGGCCTATAACAAGCAGCGCGGGGTAGCAGGTGTCGTTATGCACATATTTGAGCCCTTCGTCAACAATCTCTCTGCCGTTGGTGCGCAGAAGCTCCGCCTTGTAGCCGTGCTGCCTGAGCACGCGCGCAAGCAGTTCAAAATGAATTTCCGCCATATTGGGCACAAGGATTGTGTATTCCTTTTTCATCTCTTTTGTGAATATTACTCTGCCTTCCGTATTCATATATTACTCCTGTTCCAAAGCCGCGAAAAGGCTTCTCAATCTGATTTTAACCGCGCCGAGGTTGGTTATTTCGTCAATTTTAATCTGTGTGTAAATTCTGTTTTTGCGTTCAAGGATTGCGCGCACCTCATCGGTTGTTATGGCGTCGGTGCCGCAGCCGAACGACACAAGCTGAACAAGGTTTATTCTGCTGTCGCCGGAATCCGCGATGTATTTCGCCGCGGCGTAGAGGCGCGACTGATAAGTCCACTGGTCAAGCACGTTTGTCGCGAATTTATGCATTTTATTGCTTACGGAATCCTCCGTGACAAGCACAGCCCCGCACTCGCATATCAGCTTGTCAATGCCGTGGTTAATCTCACTGTCAAGGTGGTAGGGCCTGCCGCAAAGCACTATAACTGGCAGGCTTTTCCGTTTCGCGAGAGCAAGGAACTCATCGCCCTTCGCTCTTATGAGGCTCATATATGAGTCATATTCCGCGTAAGCCTCCTTTACCGCCTTTTCAATCTCTTTGGGCGTTACATAACCGAGGCGTTTGTTGATGATTGCACGGATTTTCGGCGTGAAATCCTTTCTGCGGTGAATGCCCACATAATCCCAGATAAGGTTAAGACCCTGCGCGCGCACATTGGAGCGTATAACCTCCGGATAATAAGCCACAACGGGGCAGTTGTAGTTGTTGTCGCCGAGCCCCTCGTCAATGTTGTAGGTCATACAGGGGTAGAAAATATCTTTTATTCCCTGATTTATAAGATATTCAATGTGCCCGTGCATAAGTTTGGCGGGGTAGCATACGGTGTCTGACGGAATTGTGTGCTGGCCGAGCAGGTAAAGCGCCCTTGTTGATTCGGGTGAGGTTACAACCTCATAGCCGAGCGATGTGAAAAATGTGTGCCAGAACGGCAGAAGCTCATACATAT
This sequence comes from uncultured Eubacteriales bacterium, assembly GCA_900319455.1. Taxonomy (GTDB): domain Bacteria; phylum Bacillota; class Clostridia; order Oscillospirales; family Acutalibacteraceae; genus CAG-177. The sequence goes on along the minus strand of ONON01000142.1, from coordinate 6,741 downwards.
TGAGACCCATCGGAATACCGATTTTGCCGCGTTTGCCGGGCACGGGGCGGTATTTCGCGAGCAGTTCCTTTTTGTAATCATAAAGGTTGTATGTTTCTTTCGCGGCGGCGCCCGAAACGGGTTTGCTGCACCTGTTGCCGCCTATGTATTTTCTGCCGCCGGCAAAGGTGTTCACGGTAAGGCGGCAGTGGTTCTGGCAGCCGTTGCAGGTTACTGCCTTAACCTCGTGAACAAAGTTTTCAAGCTCATCCGCCTTTATGCAGGAGCTTTCGCCTTTCGCGTGCTCCATAGCGTAAACGGCCGCGCCGTAAGCGCCCATAAGGCCCGATATATCGGGGCGGATTACATCTCGGCCTATTTCCTTTTCAAACGCGCGCAAAACGGCGTCATTTAAGAATGTTCCGCCCTGAACAACAATGTTTTTGCCTAAATCATCCGCGCCCGAAGCCCTTATAACTTTGTAAAGGGCGTTCTTGACAACGCTGATTGACAGACCCGCCGAGATGTTCTCAATGCTCGCGCCGTCTTTCTGCGCCTGCTTGACGGAAGAGTTCATAAACACCGTGCAGCGTGAGCCCAGGTCAACAGGTTTGTCGGCAAAAAGGCCGAGACGCGCGAAATCCGCTATACTGTAATCCCACGCGGCGGCGAAGGTCTGCAAAAAAGAGCCGCAGCCCGATGAGCAGGCTTCATTCAGGAATATGTTGTCTATTGCGCCGTTTCTGATTTTAAAGCATTTTATATCCTGACCGCCTATATCGATTATGAAATCAACATCGCTTCTGAAATGCTTTGCCGCCGTATAGTGGGCGATTGTCTCAACAATGCCGATGTCTGCGCCGAAGGCGTTTTTGATGATTTCCTCACCGTAGCCGGTAACGGCGGAATACGCGATAACCGCGCCGGGGTTTGTTTTGTAAAACTCCGTCATAAACTCTCTGACGGCTGTTACGGGGTTGCCGCTGTTTGACATATATTTCTGAAAAACAATTTCTCTGTTTGCATTTATGACGGCGCACTTGATTGTTGTGGAACCCGCGTCAATGCCGAGAAAGAGCTTTTCGCCGGGATTTACGCCTTGCGCCGTTTTAACGGTGTCTTTCGCGTGCCTTTTCGCGAACGCCTCATACTCCTCTTCACTTTCAAAAAGAGGTTCGCAGCTTATATAGCCGGCGGATGATTCGTAGGAACCGATTTTGTCAATGATTTCTTTTATATTTCTCTGCTGCGCGTCGGGCGAGTAAGCGGCACCCAGCGCAACATAATAAAGCGAGTTTTCAGGGCAGATTCCTTTTAAACCGAGGGTTTCGTCAAAGCTTTTGCGCAGCTCGGGCAGAAATGAGAGAGGTCCGCCGAGATAAACCACCCTGCCTTTTATCTCTCTGCCCTGCGAAAGGCCGGCTACGGTCTGGTTGACAACCGCCTTGAAAATGCTTGCCGCCACATCGCTTTTGCGCGCACCCTGGTTTAGCAGAGGCTGAATGTCGGATTTCGCGAAAACGCCGCAGCGCGAAGCTATTGTGTATGTTTTTTCGCTCTGTTCGGCAAGGGCGTTCATATCCTCAACATCAACGCCGAGAAGCGAGGCCATCTGGTCAATAAAAGCACCTGTTCCGCCCGCGCACGAGCCGTTCATACGCACTTCCGTTCCGCCTGTGAAAAAAAGAATTTTGGCGTCCTCGCCGCCCAGCTCGATTACCGCGTCGGTGTCGGGCAGAAGTTTGAGCACCGCTGTTCTCGAAGCGTAAACCTCCTGCACAAAGGGCAGCTCAAGCTGCTGGGCGAAGCCCATACCGGCCGAGCCGGAAACGGCAATGCAGGCGCCGGCAAAATCGGGGCGCCTGCTGATAATATCGCTGAGCATCTGTGCTGATTTTGACGCTATCTGCGAAAAATGGCGCAGATAGTTTTTATATACAATTTCGCCGCTGTCATCCACCGCGACGCATTTCAATGTGGTTGAGCCCACATCAAGACCTATGTTCATTTTTCCGTTCTCCTCAATTATCCTGTTTTTTTGCGGTTTTGCGCGTTGTTCAGATTCATATTCATAAGAGCCGCAATCTCGTTGTAGAGCTTTTCGTTTGCCTGCGCGACCGTGAGATTCTCAACATCGAAAGGCTTGCCGAAGCGCACGGTGAGGTTTTTGCTGCGAAATTCGTAATCGCCGGTAACGGCAACGGGCAGCACCTTCGCGCCCGTTTTTTTTGCCATTGAAACAGCGCCGAATTTAAACGGCAGCAGAAAAGCGTCGGTCTTGTTGCGCGTGCCTTCGGGGAAGATGCCGACCGCCCCGTCTCTGCGCAGCACGGTAAGGGCGCTTGCCACGGCGTCGGTGTCTCTGCCGTTGCGGTTTACGGGAATACAGCCGACAAATCTGAAAAAGCCCTTCAGCCTGCCTTCAAAATATTCTTTTTTAGCCATATAGTTAATCGGGCGTTTTGTTGAGATTATTGTCAGGCACTGGTCGAGCACGTGAATATGGTTGCACGCAATAACAAGCGCCCCTTTTTCGGGAATGTTCTCTTTGCCGATTATCACGGGGTTGTACCAGAGTTTGAACGCGGGCTTAAGCGCAGGTGTCAGCATCCTGAACCCCAGAGTTCCCGGGTCTCTCTTTTTCTTCTTTTTTACCGATTTCCTTGATGTTCTTTCCATTTTTTCTGTTCTCTCCGTTCGCAAGTCCGGCAAGGTGCTCCTGCCGCAAAGCGTTGAAATCCGTTTTGCCCAGCAATGTCTGCGGTATGGTCTGCCGGAACTCAAACTCGCACGGAACACTGTATTTCGCAAGGTTTTTTCTGCAGTGCTCCCTGATTGAATATCTTATTTCATCGCCAGGCGCGTATCCTTCTTTAAGCACGATATAAGCCTTGGCAACCTCAACCTTGTATGGGTGCGGCACTCCGATTACCGTGCATTTGGCAACGGCTCTGTGCTGTTCAATTATTTTCTCGATATGCTGCGGGTAAACATTGTAGCCGGATGAAATAATCAGCCTTTTAAGCCTCATACGGTAGAAAATACAGCCGTCGGCGTCAATGGCGCCTATGTCGCCCGTGTGCAGCCACACTCTGCCGTCGGGGTGCCTTACAAGCGCCTCTTTTGTCTCTTTTTCATTGTTGCGGTAGCCCGCCATAAGCGTAGGGCCGTTTACGCAGATTTCTCCGTCGGTGTTCGCGGGCAGAACCTCGCAGGTGCCCGGCTTTACAACGCAGAACCTGTTGCCGGGCAGGGGCTTGCCTATGCTGCCGGGCTTGTAGCCGTCGCCCGTTGCCAGGCACACGGCGCCGAGACTTTCGGTCAGGCCGTAGCCCTGAATTACTTTTATTCCGGCACCCGTGCGCTCAAGGTAATTGTTCAGCCTTTTTTCAAGCGTTTCGCTCAGCGAATCGCCGCCGCTTACCAGATATTTCAGGCCGGAGAGGTCAAGCTTTTCACTGCCCGGGGCGTTGATGAGCGCTTCATAAAGGGTCGGAACCCCGAACACCATTGAGGGTTTGTGCTTTTTCATAAGCTTTGTGAACTTTGCCGCCTCAAACCTCGGAATAAGCACCGAACAGGCTCCCAGGCAGAATGTTACATGAACGCAAACGCCGAGCCCGAAGGCGTGAAACACCGGAAGAATTGCAAGAACCCTGTCGTTTACGCCAACATCTTTAAGCACAATCAGCGCCTGCGTGCCGAGCGAATTGAAGCCCCTGTTCGTAAGCACAATTTCTTTCGGGGTGCCTGTTGTGCCGCCGCTGTGAAGAATTACGGCGGGCAGGTCGGGGCTTGCCTGAGTTACGGGCAAATCCGCTTTTTCACCGGCGGAGACAAACTCTTTGAGGTTTATAAATCTTGCGTCTTCGGGCAGTCTGACTTTTTTGGTTTTTAACCTGTAAGCCGCTTTCAGCAGGGCGGGCATTGAGTCGGCGGGGCTTATAACAACAACCTTCTCAAGCTTTGTTTCGTCAATTATTCCCCGTATTTTCTCAACGCACATATCAACAACCGCCAGCACCCTGCTGCCCGCCGAGTTTACGCAGTTGCGTATTTCCGTCTGAGCCGAGAGGGGGTGGATAACATTAGCCGCCGCCCCGATTTTATTGAGCGCGTAAATCGCGAAAACCGCTTCGGGCGTGTTCGGCATGCAGATTGTTACAATATCTCCCGCCCTGACACCGCAGGCGGCAAAAGATTTCGCGAACCTGTCAATGCCGTCAAGAAGTTCGCTGTATGTGCCCGTTGCGCCGAGGTATTCGTAAGCCGCTGAGAACGGGTGGTTTTGAGCAAGGCGTTTTATCATCTCATACATTGTAATATCGGGCACGGTGAGTTCGCCCGTGTTTTTGTTATACATCATGACGCGTTTCCTTTTTCGGTTAGATTGCCGAGAATGAGGTTTCTGAATTTTTCATTTTCGGTTTCAAGGTCCTCATCCCCGATGTAATAAGGCTCATAAAACCTTATCTGCGGTCTGGGTCCTTTTAATTTGTACTGACCTTTTATTGTGAACGGCACAATGGGCGCGCCGGTATCTCTCGCCATTTTCACCGCCCCTATTTTAAACGGGAGCAAAACGGCGTCGGTCTTGTTTGTTGTGCCTTCGGGGAAAATCGCTATTGCCGCCCCGCTGTTAAGGTAATCTCTCGCGGCGCTCATCGCCTGCGGATTCTTTTTTGAACGGTCAACGGGAATTATGCCCGCCGCCTTGAAAAAATAAGTAAGAGGCCCTTTGAAAAGCTCGATTTTAGCGAGAAAATGCAGGCATCTTCTTGTTGAGAGAAACAGCATAAAAACATCATATGGCTTTTTGTGGTTGCCCGCCAGAATTACTCTGCCGCTTTTCGGTATGTTTTCTCTGCCGATTATTTCGGGCCTCATAACCGCGGTAAAACCCGCCACGGCAAGGGGCCGCAAGCCTTTATAGATTACAGGTGATTTTTTTGACATAACGCTTCTCCCTCAAACGCCGCGGCGCTTATGTTTTCTTATTCCGAAAGCCAGAGCGATTGCCGTGCCGGTAACGGCTGTTGCCGCCACCGCGGTTTTAACGGCAAAACCCGCGCGGGTTTGTTTTGCCGCGCATCTTTCGCTCAGCCGGGCCTTGAATTCGGGCGAAATGTCAAGCCCGCTCATTATACGCGTGTATTCTTCTATACATTCTTTTACTGTCATTCCCCGTCGCTCCTCTCAAGTTCCGTTTTGAGTTTGTTTCTGCCTGTTTGCAGGCGCTTGCGCACAGCGTCCGCCCGCACGCCGGTAATCATTGAAATCTCGCTTGCCGTGTAGCCTTCTATATAATGAAGATCCATAACTATTTTATATTTCGCGGGCAGAGACATTATCGACTCAAACACGCCGAAATCCCTGTTGTCAACCCCTATTTCGGCAACCTCGTCCATACTCAGCGCCCTGTGCCGCGCGCGGAACCTTGACATATTTTTGCTTATGTTGGTGGCAACTCTTATAAGCCACGCTTTTTCGTGCTCGCTGCTGCCGAAGGTCGGCGCCTCGGTGTAATATTTTATGAAAGTGTCCTGTACGGCGTCTTCGGCGTCCTCTTTATTTGAAAGTATCGCGAAACAGATTCTGAAAAGCATTCTGCTGTATTTCTCAACCGCGAGTTCAATAAAGCGTCTGTCCATATTTTCGCCGCTTTGCAATGCCGGGTTATCGATAACTCTCACCCCCTTGTTGTTTTCGCGTTCTGTAAATAATACACCCCGGAGAGCGGTTTTGTGAATTTTCGCATTCTTAAAAATTCATTAACGAAATGTTGCGTTTTTGTGAATACGGCATACTGTATTATGTGGTTTTGATTAAAGTTACACTCATTTTGTGAATTTTTTGTGCATTTTACCCGATACACTCCCGTTTTCTCTCTTTTTTCCTTAATGAATTTTTAATAATTTTCAGCCGGCTGCCGTTACGGCGGGCATTCGCTGCCGATGCCGGGATTTTCATTCCTTAATAAAATATTAAAAACTTAAAAAAAACAGTGACAAAAAAATCCGCCCGATATATAATGTTGCAGGTTAAGCTCAACAGTCTATATCTTCGGCAGAGGTTGATTTATATGGTTAATTACGGCGGCAAAAGCGATTATAGGGCTCCGTCAATCAGGCAGATTCTTGACAGTTCCGCCTCAAAATACGGCGACCGCACCTTCATAAAGTTCATAAAAAACGGCTCTGTTGAAGAAAGAAGCTTCAACCGCTTAAGGCGCGACAGCCTTACGGTGTGCCGTTTTCTCAGAAATCTCGGCAAAGAAAAAATGCACATAGCGGTGGCGGCAAGAACAAGCTATGAATATATTGTTTTTGTTACCGGCATTCTCACAAGCGGCAATGTTCTTGTTCCGTTTTCTCCCGAAACCTCCGAAAAAGAGGCTCTTTCGCTTTTCAAACGCGCCGATATTGACATTATCTTTTATGACAGCGCGTTTAACTGCACAGACAAGCTTAAAAAGAATTTCAGCTCCGTCATCGCTCCGGTCAATATTACCGAAAAAGGTACGCTTGACGGGATTATTGAAAAATACTCCGATTCATCCGTTTACGCCCCGCTCTCGGATTATAAAGCCGATGTTGACGAGTGCGCCGTTATCATCTACACCTCCGGCACAACCGGAACAAGAAAAGGCGTTATGCTCTCAATGAACGCCCTTGTGGGCAACATTATGTATGACGAGTATGTGGATATTCTCAACGACAAAGCCGTGGTGCTCTCCGTTTTGCCTATGTACCACTGCTACTG
>ONON01000009.1 GCA_900319455.1 uncultured Eubacteriales bacterium | reverse complement strand
TACGGCAAGGCAGACTCAGAGCTTACACTTCAAGTTTAATCTTGCCGACCTCACGGGATCCGCTTAAAGATTTTTACTGTTCGGTATTATAACACAGCATATTTACAAATGCAAGTGGTTTAAAGTATATTTCTTAATAATAATGCAATATTATACAATTCCCTCAAGGAAGTTTGTTTCGGTAACAAAGCCGTCTTTATCTATGCGGAAGGTTTTTATTTCGGTCGGGTAAAAATCGCTGTAAAACGCCGCGTCAAGCATATCGCATTTTATCATTGCGGTTACGGGCTTGCCGGCAATTTCACGGCAGCGTATTACCGCGTCGCCGGAGCCGTCCTCACAGAATTTAACGGCGTCGGCTATAACATTCGGCGCGTCAACTGTCAGATAGCTTTTTTCAAGCGGCAAGTTGCCTTTGCGGTAGCCGACAGGCACGGTAACGGGTCTGTTCAGGAAAAGCTCGCCCGTTTTGGTTGCCTCGGTTATATCCACATCGCCGCCGTGCGGCATAACGGCGTATTCAAAACGCTGAACGCCCTCATCGCAGAAGTTGAAATCCGCCGCGGGTCTGTCGGAGTAGTGGTCGGCAAAAATCGAATTGCGTATTACCGTCAGGCGCAGTTCATTCTCCGGGCAGGAGTAGCTGTATTTTGAATCGCTGAATACTGTTACGCCGTAACGCCCGCCGCCGGAGCTCAAAGAAATGTCGCCCCATTTCAGCGCCGGCTCCTCCTCCCCGTTGCAGGGGCGTTTGATAAACCCGCCCGGCACTTCATAGGTTGAAACTCCGTTTTCACCCTTTACCGGGAACGGGATTTTAAGAATTGTAAAAGGCTCCTGCCACATCGCCTTTGCTTTTACTCGCATAACCTTCATACCGGATGAAAGAATATAATCCTGCGTTAAAACGGATTTGCCGAAGGTGTGCTTTGTTCTGACAACACTGCGAAGTTTACCGCTTTCAACGAGTTCGATGGACTGCAGTTTCATTGCGCCGATGACTTCGTCAAATTTAAAAATGTTGTGCGCCCAGGTGTCCGGCTTTGTGTTGTCAAAAACCGTCGGCAGGCAGAAATTGTCACCGCCGGCGTATTCTCTGCCGTCCGCTTTGGTAACCATTGACGAAACGGCGCCGTTTACCTTGCTGAATTTAACGGCGATATGCTCATTCTCTATTTTTATTTCATCACCGTCGAGGGCGCGAACTCCGCTGTTGATTTCCGGCTCATAAAAGCCTCTCTCCTCTTTGCTCCACCACAGCCAATATACGGCGTAGCCGAGCGCCGGAACTTTGACGAGAAAAACGGTGTCAAGGTGGGAATCGTTTGAGCGCGAAGAGCGCACATTCTGAAACAGCACGGGCTTATGTTCGCTGTTCTCAACCTTTGATGAGGGGTGATAGGTGCGCACGGGCACCGTAACCTCAAAAGAATTCGGGTTGAAAACCGCGACGGGTCTCGGATAATCGAGATTGCGGCAGTGATGGCGCTCGTTGAGCGCTTTTGTGTCGGAAACGCCGTCGAGCCAGGTGTTCATATTCAGTGTAAGGCGCAAAAAAGCGTTGTTCTCCGCGTTCGCGGCAACCGTCATCGCATAACCTTCACTGTCGCGCACATCCTCATACGCTTCCATAATCGAGCAACCGCACAAAATGTCGTGAAACTGATTAAAGCAGACATTGAGCCAGGCGTCTTTCAATTTTTCCGTTTCGGCGGTCATACCTGCCGTTTTGCAGGCAACCGTGTTCCACTTTTCCGCGTTCATAAGCCGGGCTTCCGCCTTGCGGTTGAGGCTTTTCACAAGCGAGGTTGCCGAATAGCATCCGCTCGCGTGGTGCTGAAGGTCATCATCCCATACGGGCGCGTCAACTCCGGAAGCGCATATTTCTTTAAAATAATCATCCGGTGATGAGAACTTTATATTCGCGCCGTTTGCCTTAAGTTTTTTAAGGTGTTCAATATCCCCTTTTGTGGGGCCGCCGCCGTGGTTGCCCACGCCGTAAAACATCATAACATCGCAGTTGTTTTCATCCGCGATTTCGCCGAGATAATCAACGGCTCTGTCAATACTATCCACGCCTTCACGGGCATATCCGTTCGGTATGTGATAAGTCAGCACACACGAGCCGTCGGGAGAATGCCAGTTGAAAAGCGGAGCCGGGATGTCCGCGTTCTCATGCTTTTCCGGGCGCATCATAACATAAAAATCCATACCGCCCTTTTTGAGCAGTTGCGGAATCATTCTGCTGTGCCCGAAGGAATCAACATTGTAGCCGGTGCGGCAGATTTTGCCGAATTTCTCATAGTAATAAAGCTGACTGTAAAGCGCCTGCCTTGCGTAACTTTCGGCACAGGGCATATTGCAGTCCGGCTGAACCCACCAGCCGTTAACGGGCACTATTCTGCCCGCCCTTACCTTTTCGCGTATTTCCTCAAACATCTGCGGGTCAATATCCTCAACCCATTTGTAGTACGCGGCGGAGGAGCAGGTAAAAACAAAATCGTCATATTCATTCAGCCTGTCAAGAGCGGAACGGAAGGTCTGCAAAACCTCGCCGCAGCCCTCCTGCCAGCGCCAGAGCCAGATAGGGTCAAGATGAGCGTTGCCGATAAGATGAATTTCTTTATTCATACTGTTACCTCACTTAATAAAACCGTAATATCTGCCCATCCAGTAAGGCAGTGTGTAGTAAGTGCAGCCCTCAACGCACTGAGCGCCGCCGCTGTCTTCATTTTTATACTCAAGCGGATTGCGGTCGAATTTTGAAATAAATCTTTCATCAGGCGGCAGAGCCGTTCCCGCCTCAAGATATCCCGCCCTGTATTTCTTAACCGGAATGTCATGCCTGCCGCTGAGCGTTACACTGCCCGCGAGCCTGCTGATATTCGCGCGGTCAAACCACAGGCATATACGCTCCATATCAAGTTCCGCGCCCGGGCAGGCGGCAAGGTAAGGAAAATCATAGGCGGGGCTGAATTCTCTCGCGACAGAGTACCTCCATGTGGAGAATGCCCTGCGATATATGTCAAGCAGTTTTTCATCCTTTTCAAGGCGGCACAAAACATAGAATGACGCGGTCGCGAGCATATGGTCGCCGTACATAATATTTTCAACAAAATCCTCGTTTGTAAAACAGTTGGCAGTGTTATGCCTGTCAAAATGCTTTAATCCAAGGTCGGCATAACCGCGTGAGATAAGGCTGTCATACGCCTCCTTCCACCTGCCGTTCTCACCGGTTATATCCATTGTCGCTTTAAGGTACATAAGCACCTCGGCGGAATTAAGGCAGGCGTCAACCCAGCCGTCGGGCGTGTTAAAATAATCCTCATACCATTTTGCCCACATTGTGCTTTCGCCGGAAAAATCAACAAGGCGCAGACCGTTGTCGAGAATGTGGCCCATAATGCTGCAGGCGCTTTGCCTCACAAGCTCATCGAGTTCTTCATCTTCGCCGCTCATAAGCCTTGAATAAAGCCACAGCATCATATATTCAAGAGTAATTTCATCACTGCTTGTGTCTGCTTTATATATAATATCATCATCGGAATAGCCTTCATCGCGGTAAAGCTTCGCCAAACGGTCGGGAACCGGGACGGACGCGTCGATTTCAATGCCTGATATGCCCAACTCCTTTGTGTAAGTGGTTTCAAGAGCTGTAGCTTTTCCGCCGTGTTTTTTAAAAAACAGTCCGTCATCCGGCAAAGGCTCATCAACGGTTAAGTAGCTTCTTGCCACAAAACCGTCTCCCCTGCCCGGTATATACATAAGCAGAAGCACAGCCTCAACCGCCCGCGCGGCAACGGCTTTTGCCTCAAGAGTTTCAGGCGCGTTTTCGCCCTTTTCTCTTTTTAACACGGCGTAACGGAATATTTCACCGGAGGCGAAAAGGGCGGTAAAACCGCCGTCATTGTCACAGTGGCCGAAATCGAGATAAGATGAAACATCGCCGCGTTTCGCAAGAAATTTGTGGCTCACCATACTTCTGCGCTGCACGGCCTCAAGAGTTTCGTCAAGAAGAATATCCGCCTTTTCTTCCGCCGTCAAAGTAACAAGCTCTATGTGTGTTATGCCCGTTTCGGTAAGAACCCATACGGAATTTCCGTCCGGGGCGATGTTAATTACATTGTTGTCCGGCAAATCCCTTTCAAAACTGAAAAACATAACACGGTCCGCTTTTTTCTCCTCTTCAACACGGCACCTTGTAACGCCGTTTGACGCGCCTGCCCAGACAGCGCCGTCATCCGTAACCGCGCTGCAGCGGTAATCGCTCTTTTTTGAGGGCAAAGGCAACGGAAATGATGAAAAATCGGGTTTAACCGGTTCGCCCCTGAGAGCGGCGGGAGCGCCTTTAAAATCAAGCGGATAAAAAGTGCTTTTTCTCGAAAAATGCGGTTTCAGAACATAAGGCAGTTTCATATTGATTACCTCTTAATACATTTTATGTATTTATAATAACAAAAACGCATGGCTGTTTCAACATTTTTAAGCACTATTGACTAAAATAAATTGAATTGTTGACAATTATCAAAAAATAGCGTAAAATTAAATTGCACAAAATCAATATACCCCCCTTAATGCCGCTCAACATTAAACCGGCTTGTAGTTTGCCGCGGTTCGTCGGGTTTTATATATTGATAACTAATATTACTGTAACGGAGATTTTTATGCTTGAGTTCAAAAAACTCGGATTTGAAGATTTTGAGAATGTAAAAAACTATTTTGACGCGTTCAGACAGCACTCCTGCGATTTTACCGCCGGCATAACATTTATGTGGCGCGATTTTTACGATATGAGGATTGCATACGCAGGCGATGACATTGTTTTTATGCTCACCGATGACGACTGCGGAGCCGCTTTTCTTCCGCCCGCGAAAAAGAATTTTGACATAATATGCAAAGAGATTGAAAACTATTGCAAAAGCCGCAACATCAAAATGCAGTTTTACTCGATCGCGAAGAATATGCTCGGCGACTTTCGCCGCCTTTATTCCGACTGCGTTTACGGCGCCGAGGAGCAGTGGTCGGATTACATTTACGAAGCTGAAGCAATAATGAAGCTTGAGGGCAAAAAATATGCTGCTCAGCGAAATCACATAAACAAATTCCGCCGCCTTTATGATGATTTTACTTTTAATGAAATCACCGCCGGCGATGTTGACGAGTGCATTGACCTTATGCAGAACCGGATGGCGGAAAAAGATGAGGTTCTCGCCTCAGCCGAAAAAGAGGCTGTTGTCGATGTTCTCAGAAACCTTGACAAATATAAAATGCTGACCGGTGTTTTAAGGGTAAACGGCGAAGTCGCGGGCTTCTCCTGCGCCGAAAAAATCGGCGATATACTGACAGTTCACATTGAAAAAGCGGATATCCGTTTTGACGGGGCTTATCCTATGCTCACCCACCTGTTTTTGGAAAAGTATGTTGATGAAGATATAAAATTCGTCAACCGCGAAGACGATTCCGGTGACGAGGGTTTAAAAAAATCAAAGCTCTCATACCACCCGTGCGAACTGCTTGAAAAATATTTTGTGGAAATTTAATCCCGGTGTAAACTCACCCCGAATAAAGGCTGCTCACAGACCGGATTCCCGGCCTTGCAAAACAGTTTTCAGCACATAAAAAATCACCTCTGTCATAACGGCAGAGGTGATACTGCTTTATTCAGTTTTTTATTTAATCATACCCGCGACTTCGGCTGCGAAATCATCGGCTTTCTTTTCAATACCTTCGCCCTTTGCGAAACGGGTGAAGCCTTTGATTGTGATGTTTGCGCCGAGATCTTTGGCAACTTTTGCGACATAGCCGCCTACGCTACCTTCAAAAATGTCGCTGCGCACAAATTCCTGCTCAAGCAGGCAGGTTTCTTTAATCTGCTTTGAAATTCTGCCTTCAACAACCTTGCCGAAGATGGGGTTGGCTGTGTATTCCTCTTTGCCCGCAACTGCTGTTGCCGCAAGAGCGGCGATTGCTTCTTTTGAAAGGAAGTTGAAAAGGAACTTGTTCTGCTTTTCGGCTTCATAAGCCGCAACATCTTTTTCATCCCAGGCTTTGTTTTCAAGAACCTTGTTGATAACCTGCATAAGGATGGGTTTGGGAAGAGAATCGGGTTTGTTGAGAGCGCTCTCAGCGGTGATTTTCTTCATCTTTTCAAGTTCTTCTGCGGAAATATCTTCTTTTGAAAGATATTCGGGGCTCATTGCCGCCACCTGCATGGCGATGTTTTTGCCCATATCGTTGAACTCAGCGCTGTTTGTATCTGCGTCTGTGTCAAACTCAACAAGAACGCCTACGGAACCGCCCGCGTGGATGTATGAAACCGCTGTGCCTTCGATTCTCGCGAAGCGGCGTACTTTCATATTCTCACGGATTTTAAGGAAAAGCTCCTGAACCGCGTCGGCAACCGAAACGCTGCCGTCCGAGATTGTTGTTGCAAGAAGGGCGTCAAGGTC
>ONON01000070.1 GCA_900319455.1 uncultured Eubacteriales bacterium | reverse complement strand
GGCGCTCTCGGTTTCGCAAAATCACAGGGCGAGGCGTCCCGTGACAGGGCTCTCAAAGCTTTGCGTGATTTTCTTCGCCCCGAATTTATAGGCAGAGTGGATGAAATTGTAGTGTTCAATGACCTGACTCGCGAAAACTTTGAAAAAATTGCGGGGCTTATGCTCGATGAGCTTGTTTCGCCGCTTGCGGATAAGGATATTAAATTCACATGGGATTCAGCCGCGGAGGCTGCTCTTGCCGCCCTTTCAACAGACGGAACAAGAGGCGCGCGCGATCTCAGAAACACCGTGCGCAGAGAGGTTGAAGACAGAATTGCCCAAAAAATAGTAAACTCCGCGGATTCTCCGATTAAGGCGGTCAATGTCACGGCGGCGGACGGTAAAGTGATTGTTAATTTTGATTAATTTTGAATTAACATTATATTAATATATTTTATTATTATTGACTTTTACCTCCCGTTGTGCTAAAATCCACTTGCATAATGGAACAAAAATATAAAAAATTCCACTCAAAAATTTTTCAGGAGGAACAAAAATGAAAACAGGCAAAAGACTTTTGGCGGCACTTCTTGCGCTGATTATGGCGTTAAGCGTAGTTTCCGTTGCCGGCGTTTCAATCGCTTCGGCAGCCGACTACACAAGTGCAACAACTCTTCCCGCCGGTATGGCGGTATCGGGCACCCTCAGCGCTGCGGGCACAAAAAACTGGTATAAGTTTACTGCCACCGCGCCGGCTACCCAGCTTACATTCACGCACACTGCCAACACAAGCGATCAGGTATTCTTTACCGTTCAGGTTTTCACCGCGGCAAACGCTCCCGCGGCCGCGAACGCAATGGTAAAAATCGACTCGCTCGGCAAAGAGGCAACAACTCCGAGTTCGTTCTCAACCGCGTCCGGCTCAACCTACTACATTTCGGTTGAAACAAACAACGCGAGCGCTGTAAACACTCTTTACACAGTTAAAGTTTCGGCTTCCGTCAGCGCGGAGGTTGAAAGCAATAACACATCGGGCACGGCAAATACGCTTACACCCGGTACTCCCGTCAAGGGCATTCTCAGCAGCGCCGATGATATTGATTTCTTCAAAGTTACCCTTGACACAGCTTATTATTTGAATATAACCCTCACTCATACACCCAAAGCGGGTGTTACCGCGAAGTATTTTGATGTTACAATCTTCTCCGCGGACGGCACAACAAGAGTTGACTCCTTCGCATCGGCCGGCCAGGATGCAACAAAATCCTGGAGTGACGCCGAAGGCGTAGCCGTTAAGGCGGGCACATATTACATCAGAGTTATTGACGGCGGCGCGGTTTCCGGTGTTGAATATCAGATTACCGCAACGCTTACAACAATCCCCGACCACGATGTTGAGGTTGAAAACAACAACACAACAAGCGACGCGAACCTTATCACCAGCGGCAGACCGATGATCGGCGCTCTCGATGTTACAAAAGAACTTGCCAAAGACACCGATGATTATTACAAAATCAGCCTCGCGAGCTCCGCTTTCCTCAGCTTTACCATTTCACACGCTGTCGCGAACACATCCGATGTTTACTTCCGTGTAAAGCTTATGGATTCAAAGGGCAATGAGGTTTCATCCGTTGTTTCAAAAGGCAACGAGAACAATGTTGCAAGCACTAAAGAATCCGTAGCGGCGGGTACATATTATGTTCGCGTTTATAAAGATATAGCCGCGGGTGATGCAGATACAGTCATTCCCTACACTCTGGTTCTCACCTCCGCTGTTGTTTCCGGTATGGAAGCGGAACCCAACAATGATTACACATCCGCAACTTCCATAAACACAGGCACATCGGCAAGCCCCGTTGTTTACGCAGCGAGCCTTTCAACAAAAGACGATGTTGACTATTTCACATTTACCGTTAAGCGCGGCTATGCCTACATCCGTTTTTACAGCAGGGGCAACGGCGCGTGCAACACGATTTATCATGTTGATGTTAATAAAATCTCTACAAATGCAGGCGTAGTCAGCGAAATAGCCATTAAAAACTTTGATGTTGATTATGTCAACGGTGAGTTTTCAAGCGCCTGCCTCGGTCTTGAAGACGGCACATATTTCCTTAAAGTCACCCCCAGACACTATGACAACAGCATTCAGGGTGAGTACGGAATAGGTGTTCAGTATTCAGCTTACACCGGTTATGAGACCGAAGCAAACGACACCAAAGAAACAGCCGACGCACTTATTTCCGGCAGCGACAGCCTCTATATCGGCGGCTCCGCGTTTGACAAAGCCGATGTTGACTGGTTCACCTTCAAAACATCCGAGGTTATTAACGCCACATTCATTTTCAAAAGGGAATACACAAACGCCGAAATTTCAGCGGGCATAAAAGATTCTCAGAATTTTGTATGGAATGTTAAAGTTTATAACTCAACCAATATGACCACCCCGATTATAGCGGACAGTTTCACAAGCTCAAAAGAGCTTTCAAAAGCTGTTAAAAACCTTGCCAAAGGCACTTACTATATTCAGGTCAGCGCTAACTCAGGCGCTTTCACCAACAAGGATTATTCGGTTACCGTTAAACGCAATGCCGACTCCAAACCGTGGTATGTTCAGTTCCTTGAGAACCTCAAAAAAATTGACTGGTCAAACCTGAAGTCAATGTTCGCTTTCCTTACAAAGATTAACTGGGCACAGGTAATTCCCATTCTTGTTCAGACCGGTAAGAGACTTGTTGAATTTATCAAAATAGTATTCCCCAGAGACTGATTAGGTTATTCGCTGTTTAAATAAGCCGCCCGCGGGCGGCTTATTTTATGAAAACCTGCAGTTGAAAGCGAGGTATATATAATATGTATATAGATAAAGATTTTAACCCGGTGCTTCGTTTCATGGTCGTAAGTGATATTCATTATCACGATGAACCGCGTGTTGAAAATGAAAGATTTGAAAAAGCGATTAAAATCGCCTACCGTTTAAGCGAGGCGGAAAGCTACAAAAACCTTGATGCGATATATATTGTAGGTGACTTTGCCACAAGCGGAAGCGAAAAACAAATGCTGGCTATCAAAAAAACTCTGGATGACAATGTTAAGCCGG
>ONON01000140.1 GCA_900319455.1 uncultured Eubacteriales bacterium | reverse complement strand
CGACAAGAAGTATTATAATGATGACCGAGAGAGCGATAATTATGTACAGTTCCGTTTTTTACGCCTCCTCTCCCGATTATAAAGAATAATTATAAAGATTTTAACATATATATTGAGCCATTACAACAAAAAATTGATTACATTAACAGTATTTTCATATCTGTTAATTCAGCTTTGTGACAAATGCACAAAAAGCGCAGATTATTTTTTACATGGTAAATTTTAATATGTTAATTCTCAATTCATATTTTTGTTTTAGAATATTAAAATATATATTATTTGATATTATATTTTAATAATATTCATTAAGCGGAGATTTCGTAATGAGTAAAACCCTTGTTTTAACAGAAAAGCCTTCCGTTGCCAAAGACATAGCCCGTGTGCTCGGCTGCAAAAAAAGCGGCAACGGCTGCCTGATAGGCGACAGATATGTTATTACCTGGGCGCTGGGGCACCTTGTTACCCTTGCCGACCCGGAGGCCTATGACGGCAAATACAAAACCTGGCGTATGGAAGACCTGCCGATGCTGCCCGAAAAAATGAAGCTTGTTGTTATACCTCAGACTTCAAAACAGTTCAAAGCGGTAAGCGCCCTTCTCAACTCAAATGAGTTCAGCGAGCTTGTAATCGCGACCGACGCGGGCAGAGAAGGTGAGCTGGTGGCGCGCTGGATAATTCAGAAGGCGCATTTCAAAAAGCCCATGAAACGGCTCTGGATTTCATCGCAGACAGACAAGGCAATCAAAGAGGGTTTTGCCAACCTGAAGCCGTCACGGCAGTATGACAGCCTTGCCCGTTCCGCACAGTGCAGGGCGGAGGCGGACTGGCTCGTGGGGCTGAACATCAGCCGCGCTCTTACATGCAAACACAACGCTCAGCTCTCGGCAGGCAGAGTGCAGACCCCTACCCTTGCGATGATAGTTAAACGCGAGGATGAAATTCTGAAATTCCGACCGAAGGATTATTACAATGTGCGCGTTTATTTCAACGAGTTCAGCGCGCTGTATAAAGACTCGAAAGGTCAGGCTTACATAGGCGATATTGACTCAGCACAGCGGATTGCCGATGAGGTTAAAGGCGCGAGAGGCACCTTCACGGAGGTTAAAAAAGTGTTCAAGCACAAGGCTCCGCCCGCGGCTTATGACCTGACGGAGCTGCAAAGAGACGCGAACAGAAAATACTCATACTCCGCAAAGCAGACTCTGTCACTTATGCAGAGCCTTTATGAAACGCACAAGCTTCTCACCTACCCGAGAACGGATTCAAGATACATCACCAAGGATGTTGTGCCTACCCTGACCGAAAGGCTCAAAGCAATCGCCGTGGGGCCTTACAGAGAAGCGGCGAACGCTTTAATCAGAGGCAGAAGCATTGAAACAAAATATATTGTAAACGACGCGAAGGTGACTGACCACCACGCGATTATTCCGACCGAACAGTATGTTGATTTAAACCGGCTTACAAGAGATGAGCGCAACATCTATGACCTTGTTGTGCGCCGTTTTCTGGCGGTGCTCAGCCCTGCCTGTGAATATGACGAGGTGCAGGTTAAGGCAACCTTCGGCAGGCACAATTTTTACGCTAAAGGGCAGATTATGCGTTCGCCGGGCTGGAAAAGCGCTTATAATCAGGCGGACGCCGATGATGAGGATGAAGAAAACGAAGGCACTCTGCCCGTGATAAATCAGGGTGCTCCCGCCTTCGCAAAGGATTGCAAAGTGCTGACGAAGCAGACAAAACCGCCGGCGAGATACACGGAGGCAACGCTTCTTACAGCAATGGAGAACCCTTCGGGTCAGATTGACAGCGGCGAACTGCGTGATGTTTTGAAAACAAGCGGCGGCCTCGGCACGCCCGCGACGAGAGCGGATATTATAGAAAAGCTTTTTGACTCATTCTGCGTTGAGCGCAGGGAAAAAGAGATTGTGCCCACCTCAAAGGGCAGGCAGCTTATCGGCATTGTGCCCGCCGATTTAAAATCCGCCGAGCTTACGGCAAAGTG